>CANQUZ010000151.1 GCA_947627165.1 uncultured Roseburia sp. | reverse complement strand
CAAAGCTTACTATCGTAAGCGGATTGCTCATGAACGGGCGTTCTGCTCATAAGCAGTCTCGTATGCTCATTCATGCAGGCATGATTCGCCTACGAGACTGCTTATGGCTGAACTGTTACATAAAACTGCATTTATTTAAATACAAACATTGAAATTCTGGGAATCTGATATATAATAAAAGCATGATATACGTCAGTGAAAGAGTATATACTATAAAAAAAGAGAGGAATCAAAATGTTTGGATTTGGACAATTAATCAACATCCTGAAAAAGGATCCGAAAAAAATTGTTTTTACAGAGGGAAACGATCCGCGAATTTTAGAAGCAGCTTCCCGTTTGCTGGCCGGTACGTTCCTGCATCCGATTTTAGTTGGAAATGCGGACGAAATCGCTGCAGCAGCAGAGGAAGCAGGTTTTAATATTCGCGGGGCGGAGATTATCGATCCGGCTAACTATGAGAGAATGGACGAGATGATCGAGCTGTTTTGTGAACTTCGGAAAGGAAAAGGGGTTACTCCGGAACAGGCAAAGGAAACGCTTTCACACGCGAATTATTTTGGAACCATGCTGGTAAAAATGGGAGTGGCAGATTCCCTTCTTGGCGGAGCGACATACACCACCGCAGATACGGTGCGTCCGGCATTGCAGCTGATTAAGACCAAACCGGGCAACACGATCGTATCCTCCTGCTTTATCATGGTACGTCCTGCAGCTACCGGTGAGAATGAGGTTCTTGCAATGGGGGACTGTGCCATCAACATTCGCCCGACGGAGGATGAGCTGGTAGAAATCGCCGGAGAGACTGCAGCTTGTGCAAAAATCTTCGGTGTAGATCCTAAGGTTGCATTCTTAAGCTACTCTACCTTCGGCTCTGGCAAAGGAGAAGATGCAGACAGAATGCGCCATGCAGCAGAGAAGGCTTCGGCAAAATTCCCGGATCTTCCAATCGCCGGAGAATTGCAGTTTGATGCGGCCGTAGCTCCCCGTGTAGCCCGCACCAAATGTCCTGGCAATGAGGTGGCAGGTCATGCAAATACCTTTATTTTCCCGGACATCAATTCCGGGAACATCGGCTACAAGATCGCGCAGCGTCTCGGAAACTTTGAGGCATACGGGCCGATTTTACTTGGATTAAACGCTCCGATTAACGACTTGTCCCGCGGATGTAACGCGGCAGAAGTTTACTCTATGGCAATCATTACAGCAGCGTTGGCATAGACATATGAGAACGAGATTTGCGGCATAGCAGAAAGGCTATGCCGCTTATTTTCTAAGGCAGGAAATGAGGAAATTATGAAAGAACTGTTATTTACGAAAGAAGATCTGCGGAAATTAATCATCCCTTTGATGATAGAGCAGACTTTGGCAATCAGCATTGGATTATTTGACACGTTAATGGTGTCTTCCTGCGGAGAGGCGGCCGTATCCGGAGTCTCTCTGGTGGACAGCATCAGCGTGCTTTTGATACAGATTTTATCGGCGCTTGCAACGGGAGGGGCCGTGGTATGCAGCCAGTATCTCGGCAAAAAGATGCCGGAGCGGGCGAGGCTTTCCGCAGGACAGCTGATGTTCATCATGTTTGTTACCTCCGGCATTGTGATGCTGCTCGTCCTTTTCGCCCACAGCTTTCTGCTGAGAGTTATTTTTGGGCAGATTGAAGCGGATGTCATGAAGAACGCCGAGATTTATTTTATCATATCGGCAATTTCATATCCTTTTTTGGGGATTTATAATGCGGGCGCGGCGCTGTTTCGGTGCATGGGAAACAGCAAAATCAGTATGTATACCAGCCTTGTGATGAATGTGACGAATATCGGTGGAAATGCCATATTGATTTTTGGCATGGGACTTGGCGTATTTGGCGCGGCGCTTGCCACGTTAGCATCGAGGTGCCTCGCTGCGGCGGTGATGGCGGTATTATTGTGCAGACGGGACAATCCCCTTTGTATTATGACGCCGGGCTGTATGCGGCCGCAGAAGGACGTGATTGGCAAAATCTTAAAAATCGGGATTCCCAGCGGGATAGAGAATGGAATGTTTCAGATAGGGAAACTTTTAGTGGCGAGCTTAACTGCCAGTTTTGGGACCGCGGCCATTGCGGCAAATGCGGTGTCAAGCAATATCGCCGGTTTTGCGAATATACCGGGCAACGCCATCGGCCTTGCCATGGTCACGGTGATAGGGCGCTGTATCGGCGCCGGAGAAAAGGGGCAGGCGAAGGAGTATTGCCGGAAGCTGATGAAGATAGCCTATCTTGGCATTTGTGCCATGAATCTGCTTTTGTTTGCTTCGGCTCAGTGGCTGGCAACCTGCTTCTCCCTGTCCCCGGAGGCGGAAAACATAGCCGTACAGCTCCTTGTTACCTTTGCAGTGATGGCTTCTTTGATTTGGCCGCTGAGCTTTGCGCTGCCAAACAGCCTCCGCGCCGCAGGGGATGCCCAATTCACCATGAAAGTCAGCGTGTTCTCCATGTGGGTATTCCGGGTGGCAAGCAGTTACTTCTTTGCCGGGACATTAGGGCTTGGCGTCATGGGAGTCTGGATAGGAATGTATGTAGACTGGGGTTTCCGTTCCCTGTTGTTTGCGCTCCGATATCGCAGCGGCAAGTGGCTGGAAATGAAAGTAGTATAGCAAAAACTTCAAATTTAGTTAGAAAAACAGGGAAATCATACATTATTGTTGATAATTTTGTGGATAGCGTGGATAAAAACTTTGATAATTCATGCAGAAATTGATAATTTTCCAACAATTTGATAAAATGGACAAGATTGTAACATATTATAAAACCATTGTTTGCCTATATTGCTATTTTCATACAATATAACGGTTATGTTTTCTTCGGCTTCCCCGCTGCCCCCCCCAATGGGCAGCGGGATATTTTGTATCATACAAAATAAGATTTTTCTTCCACTCTTTCAATAAGAAATTTATGGGTTGCTGGAAGCAGACAGCAAAATGGAGCCAGCTTAATTTAATTTTTATGCGGCCTCGGATACTTGTCAATCATACGCATGATTAACTCTACCGACTCTTTGATGCCGTAGCAGGCGCTGTTGATGCAGAGGTCATAATTGACGGCGTCTCCCCATTTGCGCCCGGTGTAGAAATGATAGTAACGTTCATGTTTGCGGTCTAATTTCTTTAAAAGCTTGCAAGTCTCTTTGTATTCGAGGTGGTTTACTTCCATCATGCGGCGGACACGCTGCTGAAAGGGAGCTGTGATAAAAATACTGATATGCGGGATGCGGTTGTTCGTCAAAATCACATCGGCACAGCGTCCCATGACGATAAAATCCTCTTTTTTTGCCATATCCCGGATGAGGTCGCTCTGGTTAAAGAAAATCGCATCTTTTTTCGGGAGGCCGTGATAGCGGCTGAAATCGCTGCAGCGGCGTTTGGCAGGCGTGCTGGGATAGATATGGTCCAGCTTCGGGTCAAAGTTCTCCCTGTCATTAAAAGAATCTTTCTCTGCTTCTAAACGGTCCAACACCATGTTGAAAATTTCCACGTCATAATAGTTAATCTTTAAGGCGTCCGCCAGGGCAAACCCGATATCCGTCCCGGCGCTGCCGTGGGTTCTCCCGATACAGATAATCAGGTGGTCGTCGCCGGTTTTGGGATGGTCCGGATTTGAAATATTCAACGCCGCTAATTGTTCGTCCACGATATCTACGGAACCAAAAGAGGAGGGGATTTTTTCGATTTCCTTTAAAATTTCATTGTATCTTGTCATCATGCGGCTGCGGTCAGCTTTATTGCTGATGGTGCGCGCCATATTGCCGATTAAGGCAATCTCGCTGCGCAGGACGTGCCCCTGGGGATGGGTGTAAATTAACGCTGCAAGGGTTGCGATATGCTGTTCTTTATCGCCGTTAAAGGTACGCCCCAGAATGGAGCCGGATAACTGATAGACGTCGGCGTCCAGTTCATAAATCTGCCTTGCCAGCTCCCGGCATTTATCTTGATTGTTTTCCATGTTCTAAGTCCCCTCCCTATAAGAAAAATAAAAGCATATCCAGAACAAACACTGGAATCAGGAACGTAAACGACCGCAGGAGATACCCGAAAAAAGAGGGCATCCGGATTCCGTTTTCGTCCGAAATGGATTTCACCATAAAGTTTGGCGCATTTCCGATATAAGTATTCGCCCCCATAAAGACAGCGCCGCAGGAAATGGCGGTCAAAAGCTGCGCCGGAATGACGCCGACGGCGGTGGCGATTCCATTTGTAAAGCCCAAAGAACCGGCAGTCGTCAGGAATACCAGGTAGGTTGGCGTATTATCCAAAAAGCTTGAAAGCAGCCCTGTGCTCCAAAACATTTGGAACGGCATAGAAATGCCAAGCTCAGGACCGGCGGCTTTTAAAATCATCAAAGCCGGCTGCATCGTGATGAAGATTCCCACAAAGAGCACAGCGACTTCCCGGATAGCGCCCCAGGTAAAATGGTTTTTAATGCGGTTTTGCGGGTCCGATGTACGGAAGGACAAAAACGCTGCCAATAAAATGATGATAATTTCAATAATAGAAGGAAATCCCAGGACAACGCCATCCAGGGAAATGCCGCGCACCGTGCCGTCTGCATTTGAAAAGGCAGGAAGGCTCGGAAGAAAGCCGCTTAAAATGACAGCTGTGATAATCATGACAAGGTAAATAATGTTGTGGGCGCCTTCTAAGCGTATATTGGTTCCCGGTTTGCTGATATCCGGGCGCATACCTTCCGCGATATCTTTGCGGTAATTGTGCTTATCAATGAAATAAAAAACAGTAAGAAGCACCATCATATTCACCAGAAGCATGGGGAGCAGATGGAGACTCCAAAAAAAGGGAATGCCGCGCATAAATCCCATCAAAAGAGGAGGGTCCCCGATAGGGGTAAGGCATCCGCCGATATTGGAAATCAAAAAAATAAAAAATATCATAATATGGCTTTTTCGTTTTCGCCAGGAATTCATTTTAATCATTGGGCGGACCATCAGCATACTGGCCCCTGTCGTGCCGATGCAGCTGGAGAGAAACGTGCCGATGGCAAGAAACACGACATTCACGCTGGGGGAACCCGCCAAGTCGCCCTCAAAAGAAATATTGCCGGCGACACAGAACAGTCCGAACAACAGGACGATAAATGTCAGATAATCATTCAACAGGCATTCCAGTATTGTTTCGGCAGCCATATCCGCCCCAAAAGTAATGGCAAAGGGGCAAATAAATAACAGGCACCAGAACGCGACGACAAGCGGCTGATGTTTTTCCCACCAGGCTGCTTTTACCAATGGAAAAATCGCGATACATAATAACAGTCCGGCAAACGGGACGCAAAACCAAATAGGAACTTTTGCGGCAGGGCTCTCGGAACCGGTGGCAGCCAAAATAGAAAATGGGCTGTATGAAACGGCAGCGATGAGGAGTGCGCAAAAAGCAAGAAACTTTTTCATACGACCAAACCTCCGATATCTTGCAAAATTTGTTATTCCAATCCATAATTATGCTCCAAACGCAAAAAAAGTCAATAACAAAAAACGGAAAATTGGTAACAGTTCAGCCATAAGCAGTCTCGTAGGCGAATCATGCTTGCATGAATGAGCATACGAGACTGCTTATGAG
>CANQUZ010000150.1 GCA_947627165.1 uncultured Roseburia sp. | reverse complement strand
AAAAAGGCAATGACTGCTTTGCTGATTAGTTTTTTCATGTTTGTATCCTCCTGGAATTTTATTCTATACTCTCTCTCTGTTTTTCAAGTACTTTAGTTGTGTCCACAAAAATCAATTTTCTAAAAAATCACAAATCTGATAAGGCTCGCGCAAACAATTTCGCATCATTTTATCATAGCTGTTTTTTGAAAATTAGCTTCCGCCGCTCCTACCTTTCTTTTCTTCTCTTTCTTTTTGCTATGACAATAGGACTTTTATAAACCCTATGCATTGAAATGCAGATTTTTGCGCTCTTCCTAAAACATCCGCAATAGAAGGACTAACGATATCTTTCACAAACAACTGACAGAACGAATTGCTTCAATGAAAAAATTTCCTAATCCTCTTATTCATTGTATCTCTCATTGTTGATGGGATGGATTCATTCGTCATGGGGCTAATGTAATCGGGCAGAAACTATGATATTATCTCCATATGCCTATATAGACGACATTTCTCTGGCAATAATAATTTCATGTGTTTTGTATCAATCACTTACCAATAAATGTCCTTATTGCGGGAAAGTGTTATGGGTACATGGATTTGATTGCCCTTATTGCGGCAAAAAACTCATCGACTAGAAAAACAGAATTTTAATGAGGTCTAGTCATAATGAAAAAGAGTCATGCATCGTCCGCCTGTTTCTGGCAGTGACAGGTTGTCCTACTGCCACATCCTCCTCAAAAGCCACAAAAAGGGAGCCGCCGCTCCAGTAGATGATTTATCCACTTTTGCGACACTCCCTTCCGAATTTTTTGTTCAATTTCCTTTTAAACCCTCTTAATCCGACAGCAGCCGTCCGTCCGCGTCGCGGTCTATTTTACCGCAGAGAATTAAGACACCCTCAATAAATCCCCAGATACTCGAAACAGGGGAGAGAACGAAGCAGCTGACAAGGGTGATGACTAACTGCGCGATTGCCTTTCCGGTATATCCAAGATAAAAGTTATGTACTCCAAAGCAACCTAAGAAAATCCCCAACAGCCCTGCCGCAACTTTGGATTTGTCTCCCTTCGGCTCATAAGCCGCCAAAGAAACTCCGCAATTTAAGCAGACTTGGCTGTTCGGCGGAGTCGGCTGGCCGCAACTGGGACAAAACTGAAATCCCGCTCCTTTCTGCGCCCCGCATTTTGTACAGATCACCGCTTCGTCTGAAATATATTGCTGTCCACAATTTCTACAAAACATAACTGTCCCTCCATCTATTCTGTAATTTGCACTACAAGCCGGCCTCACAAACACAGGTTCTCTTGTTTTGCTGTTTTTATTGTAGCTTATCCCACCCATTCTGTAAATATCTTTTAACTCTGTATCATTTTCATGCGGTAAAACTCGCCTTTTTGCTCCATCAGTTCCTCAAAAGTCCCGTATTCCACGCAGTGTCCGTCTGCAATCACTGCAATCTTATCCGCGTCCCGGATGGTGGAGAGGCGGTGCGCCACAATGAAAGTGGTCCTTCCTCTCGTCAGATTCCCCAGTGCTTCCTGTATCAGCTTCTCAGAAATGCTGTCTAAGGCGGATGTCGCTTCATCTAAAATGATAACGCTCGGTTTCCGGATTAAGGCTCTTGCAATGGCAATGCGCTGCCTCTGCCCGCCGGAGAGTTTCCCTCCATGCTCCCCTACCATGGTATCTAAGCCTTTGGGCAGGCTTTCAATAAATTCTGTCAGGTTTGCCGCCCTTAGCACCTCCTGTAACTCTTCCTCCGTAACGCCCTCGCTGCCATAAACGATGTTTTCCCGGATGCTGCCGGAAAATAAAATGGACGTCTGGGGAACCACCGCTAAATGTTTCCGGTAGGTCCGCAAATCTATCTGCGTCATGTCGCTGCCGTCTAAAAGCACTTTTCCGCCGTCCGCTAAGTGGAAACCGATAACTAAATTTAAAATGGTTGACTTCCCTGCACCGGATTCTCCCACCAGGGCAATCGTCTCTCCCTGCTCCACATGGAGATTCAAGTGATTTAATATCTGCACGTCATTATTTTTATAATGGAACGTGACATCCTCAAAATCAAAGACGCCTTTTACCTCGGATATTTCCTGCTTGCCCTCGTTTTCCTCCACCTCTTCCGACAAAAGCACTTCTCCTATGGAATTGACGGACTCAATTCCTTTTGTAATGGTTGGCAGCAGAGTCACGATTGCCGATACCTGATTGACCACCGTGGCAAAATAACTCTGGTACAGGGTAATATCCCCCGCCATAATATTACCTTTCCAGGCAAGATAGCCGGTAAAGGCAAGGCAGATTACCTGAAATACCTGGAAAATTGCCCATCCCACAGAGCCGAAGAGTGCCTGCACTAAGTCTAACTTATAGCCTTTTTCCGCCACCGCAAAAAGCTGCCCGCTCATTTTCTGCACTTCCTCATCCTCTAAGGCGTGCGCCCTGGTCACTGGGACTAACTCTACCATCTCCATCACCCTTGCGGAAGTCTCCTCCATCTCTTTCCGAAATTCGTTGTTCCGCTTTTTCATGGCGGTCCGGAAAGAAACCATGGTGATTGCCGCCACCGGGGCAGTCAGCAGGAAAAAAAGAAATACGATTTTGCTTTTAGAAGCAGTCACCGCCAGTGCCACTCCAATGTTTAACGCGATATTTAAAATTCCCAGAAACATCTGCGTGGACAGGGTTTCCACTGCCTCGACATCCCGTATGATTTTTGACTGCAGCCGCCCCGACTGTGTCTCGACGTGATACGAGATGGAAAGCTGCTGCAATTTTCTGATCAGCGCCTTGCGGAGCCCTGTTTCCGCATAGCGGGTGGCAAGGCTTTTGTAAGATGTGTAGAGATAATTCATGGGGATATTCACCCCAATTAAAACAACCTCAAGCACCGCATAAAAGATAATATGTTCCAGTGTATCAGGATGACCGGAAGTGACGTCATTGATGATATTCGCCGTAATAATAGGCAGAACCCATACACAGGCGTGTTTAATAAAAAAGCAAATCACCGCCATAACAAATTTATGGTAATTCCCCTTATAAATAGAAATCAGAATGCGCAGGGGATGGCCCTGATGGCGCCTATAGCTTTCGATAAACCAGCTCTCCGCATCAATCTGCTGCTTTGGGGTTGTTTTCCTCTCAAAATCGTTCATGTTCCGCCTCCATGCTAACAAGCAAGGGAAGAAACCTCTGACAGATTTCTTCCCCTTTCTTTTCAAACTATACGGGATAAGCCCCATTTTTCGTATCCGCCACAGTAACGTCTACTTTTTGCTGCTGTGCCTGACGGTATTTGAAAAATTCGGTGGCAACCTGCGGGAATAATGCATAGGATAGGACATCCTCGTCCTGCTGCTTCCACTGCTTCATTTCCGCTTCCAATTTGTCTAATTCCGGTTCTAACAAGTCTGCATATCTGCACGTGATTGCATTCTTCTTTTCCTCCCCAAGAACCTTATCTACCACTTCCGGATTAAAAGGCTTTACTGTCTGGCCGTATTTTCCAAGCAGCACGTCCTTCGTCTCCTTCGTGGCAACCTTGTATCTCTCTCCCATCAGTACGTTAAATACTGCCTGTGTGCCGACAATCTGGGAAGAAGGAGTCACCAACGGCGGCTCGCCGAGGTCTTTCCGCACACGGGGAATCTCTTCTAACACCGCCATATACTTATCCTCTGCGTTCTGCTCTTTCAGCTGGGACACCATGTTGGACAACATACCTCCCGGCACCTGATACAACAGCGTCTGAATGTCTACGCCTAATACTTTCGGGTTCAAAAGGCCGCTCTTTAAAGCTTCTTCCCGCAGCGGACGGAAATAATCTGCAATCTCTTTTAACAGCATCTGGTCATATCCCGGATCAAATTCCGTTCCCCGGAAAGTCTCTGCCATAACCTCTGTCGCCGGCTGGCTGGTTCCTAAGGCAAGCGGAGAGATGGCAGTATCAATGATATCCACCCCTGCTTCCACCGCTTTCATATATGTCATGGAAGCAACGCCGGAAGTATAGTGGGTGTGAAGCTCAATGGGCAGACTTGTGGAAGCCTTTAACGCCCTTACCAGTTCCTCTGCCTGGTACGGGGTCAAAAGCCCTGCCATATCTTTGATGCAGAGGGAATTTGCTCCCATCTCCTCCACTCTCTTTGCCATGTCCATCCAATAATCTAAAGTATAGGCATCTCCTAACGTGTAGGATAACGCCACCTGCGCATGGCCCTTTTCTTTGTTGCACGCGCTTACTGCCGTCTGTAAGTTGCGGATATCATTAAAGCAGTCAAAAATCCGGATGATATCAATACCATTGGCAATGGATTTCTGTACGAAATATTCTACCACATCATCTGCATAGGGGCGGTATCCCAAAATATTCTGCCCGCGGAACAACATCTGCAATTTTGTCTTTTTAAATCCATCCCTCAATTTACGAAGACGCTCCCAGGGGTCTTCCTTTAAAAAACGCAGGGACGCATCAAAGGTAGCGCCGCCCCAGCACTCAACCGCATGGTATCCGACCTGGTCCATCTTATCCACAATCGGAAGCATCTGCTCGGTCGTCATTCTGGTTGCAATCAAAGACTGGTGTGCGTCGCGCAGCGCTGTTTCTGTTATTTTGATAGGTTTTTTTACAACTTCTGACATATTATCCTCCATTCTCATGTACCCGTTAAATTCCAAAGACCGCCATAAATACGCCTGCCGCTACTGCCGTACCGATGACTCCGGCAACATTGGGCCCCATGGCGTGCATCAGCAGGAAGTTTGTAGGATCTTCCTCTGCACCCACTTTCTGGGACACACGGGCCGCCATAGGCACTGCGGACACACCGGCGGATCCAATCAGCGGATTAATCTTGCCTTTTGTAATGAAACATAAAAATTTACCTAACAATACGCCTGCCGCCGTACCAAAGATAAAGGCGATGAGGCCTAATGCCACGATTTTTAATGTGGTGACATTCAAAAATGCCTCTGCACTGGTGGAGGCGCCCACAGAAGTGCCCAGTAAAATAACAACAATGTACATTAATGCATTAGAAGCCGTCTCTGAAAGCTGGCGTACCACGCCGCATTCGCGGAATAAATTTCCAAGCATCAGCATACCGACTAAGGGGGCTGTGGTCGGAAGGATCACGCACACCACAATGGTAACAATGATGGGGAACAGGATTTTCTCAAGTTTCGATACGGGCCTTAAATTCTCCATCTTTATCGCACGCTCTTTTTTGGTAGTCAAAAGCTTCATCACCGGCGGCTGGATAATCGGAACCAGCGCCATATAGGAATAAGCCGCCACCGCAATCGGCCCCATCAGACCGGACTGGCCTAACCTTCCGGCAAGGAAAATGGATGTAGGGCCGTCCGCACCTCCAATAATGGATACTGCTGCTGCCGCCTTGTCATTAAATCCCATCAAAATCGCAAGGAAGTAGGCGCCGAAAATACCGAACTGCGCCGCCGCCCCCAACAGGAAACTAATCGGATTGGCAATCAGCGGACCAAAATCAGTCATCGCCCCCACCCCGAGGAAAATCAGAGAGGGAAGAATGGACCATTCATCTAAGACGTAAAAATAATGAAACAGGCCTCCCACGCCATTGCTCATCTCCTCCGGAGCCGCAAAGATATCCGGAT
>CANQUZ010000149.1 GCA_947627165.1 uncultured Roseburia sp. | reverse complement strand
TGTGAAATCATTCCACCCAGTGCTCTTCCGGATGGAATTTAATCCTGCAAAGTGGAATTTACTTTTTCAATTCACCTTTTTTAGCATTATTTTTTACTGTTTAAGTAACAGTTCAGCCCACGCCATTCGCAATCCCGCACTACGGGCTTCAAAATTGCTCATGAACGGGCGTTCTGCTCATAAGCAGTCTCGTATGCTCATTCATGCAAGCATGATTCGCCTACGGGACTGCTTATGGCTGAACTGTTACCTGTTTAAAAATTTCTGTCTTTTCCCCGATGCGGGCGAATAAAACTTCCTCTCCCCAGGAGATCTGAACTTTCCCGCCTGCCGCGTCCGCTATCGCCTGCCCAATCTCCTCCTGCCGTTCCGACGGAACCATCAAAATCCACTCCACTTTCTCCGTATAAATGGTATCTATCGTAATCAGCCCATTCTGCGCCGCTAGATATTGCAATTTCCCTAGGCTGTTGTAATCCGTTTCTACTGTCAGCGTTCTGCCCGCCTGCCTGTCAATGACCACGCTTGCCGCCAACCCTTCCTGCACCGCTTTTTGGTAAGCCCGCACCAGTCCCCCCGTGCCTAAGAGCACACCGCCAAAGTAACGGGTCACTACCACTGCCGCATTGTGTATTTCCTCCCGAAGCAGCACCTCTAACATGGGCCTGCCTGCCGTCTGCGCCGGTTCCCCATCGTCGGAGCACCTGCAAATCTCCTGCCGCTCCCCGATGGCATACGCAAAACAGTTATGTTTTGCATCCCAGTATTTCTTTTTCATCTCATTGATAAAGGCAACCGCCTCTTCCTCGGATGAGACTGGGCGCACCGTCGCTATAAACCGCGACTTCTTTTCTATTATTTCCGCTTCTCCGCCACAATAGACTGTTTTCATCCTTATCCTCCGCCGTCTGCCATTTTGGGATTCTCCTGCCGGGATTTCCAGCAAATGACATTCTACGCATATTATATCCATATGGCGTAATAACGTCAACCGATGCCTTCCTCTTGCGCATAAACTACATAGTAATAGTTCAGCCATAAGCAGTCTCGTAGGCGAATCATGCTTGCATGAATGAGCATACGAGACTGCTTATGGCTGAACGCCCGTTCATGAGCAATTTTGAAGCCCGTAGTGCGGGATTGCGAATGGCGTGAGCTGAACTGTTACTATACAATAGCAGAAACGATATCACTCTTCTTTCGCTTCTGTATGAAATAGTATAATATGATATTTTATTGCACAGCCATTTCAACCTCTATTTCTTCTCCTGACAAATCATCTGCTTTTTTTAACCACATTTCATCTAAGCCGCAAGTTTCCAAGTATTTATTGATAGCTTTAATTGGCAATACATCACCATATGATTTCGCATTCCCTTCTTTCTTGTTTGATTCCGGCAGATAGACAGAAAAACTTTCCCCATTTTGAAATCTACCCACAACCCGATCACCATACTTTGACTTATCCATTGTCCCATAATAGGAAAGACGTGCATCTTTTATATTAGCAGCCACGCATATAGTGTGACTTGGAGAGGCTATCTCCTCCGGTCCCCCCACTATCCATGACGTTACATTGTGATAGTTATAAAAATCCAATTTGTCAGGACAGCAAATTATAATCCAATTACTTTCTTTTATAGCAATTATTTTAAATATATATCTCTTTTTTTCTCCTCCACAAATTGTTGCATAATCCATTATTTTATCTTTCAAATATTCTATAGTAGTATTTTTACAACATATAAATTTTATATAATTACTCATTTTGATAGGAAATATCCCAGATCTTTTTTTCGGAACACGAAATTTTTCCTCCTCTTCTTGCAACGGCTTTTTTATCTGTCGAAAAGCCTCAATTAATTCCTCATTTTCAAGCATAATAACTAAATCTAATGGGCTCTTTCCATTGTAGTTTTCAGCATAAGGGTTCGCCCCCATACCAAGTAATTGCTTTGCTATTTGATTCCGTATCTCGCTTTTATAACTCACAACGTCAAACAGCAAATTATTCCCATATCTCCAGTCTTTGATATTTACATTGGGATGATATTTTAGTATTTCTTGAAGCATCTCCCATTGACTGTTAGAAACAGCTAACTGCGCTGCTGTAACCCCATTAACATTCTGTAAATCTACATTAATCCCTCGCTGCATTAAGTCTAATGCTACATCCATCCTTTTTTCACGAACTGCTTCATACAGAAAACCGCAATCATTGCTATCAGTATAATTTATATCTTGTATTTTTTTCACTACCTCTTTATAGTCTTCAAAAGATGTCGTTCTGGTCCTTATTATATGTAATAGTTCCTCTTCAAAATTAATAAAGTTGTAGCTTATCATTATATTGTTTTTAAACCTCCTCGGTATTATATTCTTCGCATCTTTATCAGACATCCACAAGCAAAGATCTTTTGCCGCCTCTAACAAATCCTCTCTTTTATTATCTTCATCATAGGCTTTAATTATTTCAATCGTTCATCACTCCAAAAGTTCAGACGGCGTCTGAACTTTTTATATTTTTGCCAAAAGATTTTGGTCTGCTTTTGTTTGGAAAAAAACACAAATTCTATCGATTTTTATGATATCATCACAATATATCAAAATCCAGTCAAAATTTTACTTTTCTAAAGGTTACATTTACTAAGATAAACTTCCATTAACCGCAGTCTCGCCGACTCCAAAGGGCATTTTGATGAAACTGCGGCGCAGCCCCGGAACATTGATTCTAACCAAGGGAAATGCCGCGTTTCCCGTGTTTATCGTGTATATTTGTAACAGTTCAGCCATAAGCAGTCTCGTAGGCGAATCATGCTTGCATGAATGAGCATATGAGACTGCTTATAGCTGAACTGTTACGTATATTTTCAGGTTTTTCTTTATTCTGACACATTTCTCTGTTATAATATCATGTATATGCGAATAAAAGAGAGTATCTCACAGATCCGGGATTTTCCCAGATCGTTCCTGACTCCATAAATAGCGAAAGGAGATCATCATGAATTATGGAAAGAAATGTACGCGGAAACAGCAGCAAGCGCTTGTTTCCAAAAGTACCATGATTCGAAAGAAATTTTATGTGATTTTTTGCCAGGCGCTGCTCATCTGTTTTTTTGCCTTCCTTATTATCGGGGGCTGCTCTGCGTTTGGCGTAATCGCCGGCATCATCGATTCTGCGCCAAGCATTGAGGATATTGATGCGACGCCTACGGGTTTTCTTTCCACGGTCTTAGACAACACCGGAAAAGAGACCGCCACCTTAGTCGCTTCCGGCTCCAACCGGAAATATGTCTGCATCGATGAAATTCCAAAAGATTTGCAGCACGCCTTTGTGGCGATTGAAGACGAGCGTTTTTACGACCACAACGGAATCGATTTGAAGGGAATCATACGCGCCGGCTATGTCGGCATTAGCAGCGGCCATTTTTCAGAGGGCGCCAGCACGATTACCCAGCAGCTTTTAAAAAATACCGTTTTTACAAATTGGACAAGCGAAACCTCCATGGCGGATAAGTTCGAGCGAAAGTTCCAGGAGCAGTACCTTGCCCTTCAATTAGAAAAAGTCGTGGACAAGGATTGGATTCTGGAAAACTATCTAAACGCCATTAACCTGGGGCAGAACACCCTGGGCGTAGGCGTCGCCTCAGAGCGCTACTTCGGTAAGGATGTATCGAAACTTTCGCTTTCGGAGTGCGCAGTCCTTGCGGCAATCACCCAAAGCCCCACCAAGTACAACCCCATTTCCAACCCTGAGGAAAATGCCAAACGCCGGAAAAAGGTCCTTGATAATATGAAAGATCAGGGGTATATCACCCAGCAGGAATATAATGCGGCCATGGCGGACAAGGTTTATGAGCGGATTCAGCTTGTCAACATTGAAATCAAAGGCGGCAGCATCAATTCCTATTTCGTGGACGAGCTGACAGATCAGATTATAGCTGATTTGGTAGAGCAGAAAGGCTACACAGAGACTCAGGCCTACAAAACGCTTTATCAGGGCGGCCTTACGATTTATTCTACACAGGACCCGGAAATCCAGGCAATCTGTGATAATGAGATTAATAATCTGGATAATTATCCCTCTGAACCGCTGGTATCTTTTTCTTACCGGGTTTCCATCCTCTCGCGGGACGGCTCTATCTCCCATTACAGCGAGCAGACGATGCTTTCCTATTATCAGTCTATAAAGGGGCAGGATTATGACCTCAATTTTTCTTCTGAGGAAGCCGCCCAGGAAGCAATCGAACAATACAAGATGGATATCATGAAAGAGGGCGATTCCATTGTGAAGGGCAGCGAGACTGTCACTTATACCTTACAGCCGCAGGCGGCGCTCACGGTCATCGAGCAATCCACCGGCGAGGTAAAAGCGCTTGTGGGAGGGCGCGGCGACAAGACGGCAAATAAGACCTTAAACCGCGCTTCCGACACTACCAGACAGCCCGGCTCCACCTTTAAAATCATTGCAGCCTATGCCGCCGCCCTTGATGCAGGCGGGCTGACACTGGCGGATGTGCAGGACGACGCCCCTTATAACTACCAGACCGGAGAGAAAGCCTCCGTCAGCAATTATGACGGACGCTACCGCGGATTTACCACGCTTCGGGAAGCGATTACGCACTCCATCAACATCGTGACCGTGAAAACCTTAGCGCAGATTGGCCCTTCCCTCGGTTACGACTATATTATTGACTTTGGCTTCACAACTGTGGGGACGGATGAAAGCTCTAACGAAACGCTGGCCCTGGGAGGACTGACGCACGGCGTGACCAATCTGGAGCTGACCGCTGCCTACGCTTCCATCGCAAACAGCGGAACCTATATCAAGCCGAAATTTTATACAAAAATCCTGGATCACAGCGGTAATGTGCTGTTGGACAATACGTTGTCCTCCTCCCACACCGTTTTAAAAGAAACGACTGCCTGGCTTCTGACGGACGCTATGGAAGATGTCATGACACAGGGAACCGGTACTCCCGCCTACTTTGGCAATACCATGAAACAGGCCGGAAAGTCCGGTACCACGACCAAAAACCGCGATGCGCTTTTCGCTGGATACACTCCCTACTATACCTGCGTCGTCTGGGGCGGTTATGATGATAACTCTCCGCAAAAGGACGGGCAGACGAGCTATCCAAAGAAGATATGGAAAGCGGTCATGTCAAAATTGCATGAAAACCTTCCAAACAAAGAGTTTCCCCAGCCTTCTGGCATTGTGACCGCCAGAGTATGCCGGGAATCCGGAAAACTTGCCATTGAAGGCGTCTGCGACGGAGATCCACGCGGAAGCTCGGTATACACGGAATATTTTGCTTCCGGCACCCAGCCCTCAAAATACTGCGACCATCACACACTGGCAAATATTTGCTCGGAGTCCGGTCAGTTAGCCAGCAACTTCTGCCCTGAAACCTCCCTGTCCCCCCGCGTCTTTGTCATTGGCGGCACGCCGGGCACCGAGGACAGCAATTATCTTCTAGTGGACGGCTACACGACGGTCTGCACGCTGCACAACGTAGATAATTCTGCTTACCAGGAAATGGAGGTGCCAACCTCTCCTGTTCCAGGCGTCACCACTCCGCCCGAAACGTCTGCTCCGCAGGATGGCGCACCCTCCGACAATTCTGCAGCACAGGGCGGCACTCCCTCTGACAATTCTGCAGCACAGGGCGGCACTCCC
>CANQUZ010000148.1 GCA_947627165.1 uncultured Roseburia sp. | reverse complement strand
AATATATCGGAAAGCGGAACGCCGCCGCAGCAAAGCGGCTTTTACCAGGAGGGATGGAGTATGACGATAAATATACATATGCCGGGAATGGTTCCTGCCAGGCAGGAAGAGCTGGCAGAGGGAAGCCGGGGAGTGCAGAAACCGAAGAACCATATTTTTGCCGGGGATCTTCAGCTGCCGCAGGATCCCATTGACCAGAAACGGGGGATGGCGCGTCAGAAAGCCTTAAAGATTGTAAAGGACGCATGGGAAAGCGACCAGGCGATCGCGCGGGAAGTCTCCGCCAGAAGGGCGCACTATGCAGAAATGAAAGCGCAGAGGGATGAGGCGGCAGAAGAATTGCAGGACATCCGCAAGGATGAAAAGGCGTATCAGGAGCTGTATGGAGTACAGGACGATTCGACAGAACAGCAGGAGTTAGAATTGCTGAAGAAACGCCAGGATTATGAAAATCATGTAGGGGAGGCGCCTACAGAGGAAGAACGCCGCCTGTTACAGGAGATTGATAAAAAACCTCGCACCGAATACCAGGAGAGGGCTTTGGCGTTGAACGAGCGCTCTGCGGACGTGAGGAAGCTGATTTCAAAAGCCAGCCTGGAAATGCGGGATGATGTCATGGATGCCAGGAAAATCCTCCTTGATAAGCTGGAATTTCATCCGATGGTGGATGCGCAGAAGACGGCGGACGACATTATGGAAGCGGCAAACAAGGAAGCCCTTGGAATGTTAGTCCAGGAAGGCGTTTCCCATATAGAGAAACAGGCGGAGGAAGCGAAAGAGAACGCAGAAGAACATACCGAGGAAAAGAAAGAGAAGGAAGAGCTCAAAGAAGCGTTGGAACTGAAAAGGATGATGCAGGAAGCCATAATAGAACGGACGCGGGAAGCGGTTGACCGGGTGAAGGTGAAGCTGCGGCAGCAGGAGATGCCGGAGCTGGACTTTGACGAGATGCTGGATCTGGCGCTTTGGAATCCATCCTTTGATGAGACGAAGCAGGGGCTGGAAGAAATGAAAAGCAAAATGAATCTTTTGGAAGCAGACTTAAAGGGCATTCAGGTCGATGAGGAAATCTGACGAAAAAGTAGCTGTCATATGAGCAGAACGCCCGTTCATGAGCAATTTTGAAGCACGTAGTGCGGGATTGCGAATGGCGTGGGCTGAACTGTTACGTTTTGATTGTGTAAATCGTTGGAAAAACTTGCTAAAATATAAAAAAAGGATTAAAATAAGCTATCAGATTGGTCTGTCAATCTGGCAGCTTATTTTTATATGGAGGAGGATGCGTTATGTTATTTCAAATTTATGGTGAAAACGCCATGTATCAGCTGCTTGGCTGGGTGCTGGTATTTGCCGGTCTGGTTGTCTGCAATGAAATTGCCCGCCGCAGCAAAGCGGGAGGAATTTTCTTTTTTGTAGTTCTGCCTCTTGTGCTGACTGTCTATTTCATTGCGATTGCAGTGGGTGCGGCAAACGGCTCGGAATGGGCACTGAACAACCAGACGTATGTGTACATGAACGGATGGTTCCACTATGCAAAACTTTATGCGGCGTTGACTGGCTGTATTGGATTTATGATGATCAAATACAAGTGGGGAATTGGGAAAAAAGACTGGTTTAAACCGTTTCCGTTCATCATTGTAGCCATCAATATTGCGATTGCGGTTGGATCTGATTTTGAGTCCGCCATCCGGGGAGCCCAGGCGTTTGCGGAGACAGGTTCCAGATACTGGTTATCCAATGAGGGCGTGTGGCTTTACGGCGGCTGGTGGAACTGGGCGAACGGTATCGCGGGCATTATCAACATTTTCTGTATGACGGGCTGGTGGGGAATTTATTCCTCCAAGAAACAGGACGATATGCTGTGGCCGGACATGACCTGGTGCTTCATCATCGCATATGATCTTTGGAACTTTACATATACTTATAACAACCTGCCCACCCATACCTGGTATGCAGGGCTTGCTCTGCTGCTTGCGCCTACCTTTGCGAATGCGCTTTGGAATAAGGGAGGCTGGATCCAAAATCGTGCCAATACCCTTGCCACCTGGTGTATGTTTGCGCAGGTGTTCCCGCTGTTCCAGATTGGAACCAAATTTGCAGTGCTTCCGGTACTCTATGGGGAAGAATGGGTGAACGGTTTGGAATTGTCTGCGGCGGCGCAGCCGGCGTATGCGAATCCGGTTGCCCAGGGTGTCATGTCGCTTTTGGCGTTGGCAGCAAATGTGATCTGCATCGGTGCAATTATCAAGCGCGCGGTTGAGCAGAAGAAGAACCCTTACAAAAACGAAATCTTCACGGATCAGAGGGATTTCAAAATCGCAATGTCCCGTGCAGAGAAAAACGTATAAGGTTCCGTGGAAATGGAAATCTTATTTTTGGCAAAGAGAAAGACGTGCGGCGGTTAATCCGCTGCACGTCTTTCCCTTTTTGCTTTATAAAGAGACTTGTCCGCTAAGGAAATGAAGTCGGGAATATGCGTGATAGTGTCTTCGTAAGGGGCATATCCGATGCTCAGTGTAAGGCTGTAAGGAGCCTTTGCCTCCTCGTTTGCAGAAATTAAAGATTTCTGGAGCTGGTCGCAGAAATTCTTAATCTCATCTTCCCTGTAAACCTCACAGATGACGATAAACTCGTCTCCGCCGTAGCGGCATAGAAAGTAATTCTTTTTGGAGCATTCCTGTTTTAAGACATTTGCAATGCGTATCAGGGCTAAATCGCCCTCTACGTGTCCGTATAAATCATTAATGTTCTTAAAATAATCCGCATCCATCAAAAGCAGGTACAGGCGTTTTGAGCCTTTGTGCGACTTCATTTTTTCGGAAAGAAATTTATTCATCTGATTCCGGTTATTCAGCCGGGTCAAAGGATCCAGGGAGACTAAGGTTTCCTGGAAATCAATATAAACGCGAAGGATGGCAAGAACCATTCCTATGCTTGCCATGGATACTGTGGGGGTAAACAGCTGTATCATCCCAAAGATAAGCGGAAAGACGATAAAAGAAGCCATTACCATGTATTCGGAACGTTTTACATAGTACTCTCTTTTGGACGCCTTATAAAGCGCTTTTGAGCAGGAAAACAAGACGTACCCGTACATCAGAATTTCCAGAATGTAATAAAATCTGCCGCGATGGTATACATTTGACTCGTCAATGGTAAAAAACCACCCTGTCCAATAGGAGGCGACAATGAATATTATGGTAAAAATACATGGGAGAAACGACACAATCAAATAAGAACGTTTTTGGACGAACACAGACTCCTGAATCGTTTCAAATGTTGCAAACCATAAAAACGAGGTTATCTCAACCGCAATAAAATAAAGGGCATTTATGGCAAAATGGGAGACAATGGAGGTCTCTACCATATTATATGCCACAATTCCCCATAATAAATCAAAGCAGATTGTGACCAGAGAACTGATGATTGCCATAGTAAACAATGTCCAATCCTTCCCTCTGTGCGCTACGCCTTTGATGGAATTTTGTAATATAAGAATTAGGATTAGGATGCAAAAAAGATTTATCTGGGAATAAATGATAAAACGCATATGAATCGCCTCATTTCTCGTACGACATTATATTTATATCTATTATTTTATGTGATTTTTTAAAATTTGTAAAGATATATGCAATATAATAAGATAGGATATAGTAACAGTTCAGCCATAAGCAGTCTCGTAGGCGAATCATGCTTGCATGAATGAGCATACGAGACTGCTTATGAGCAGAACGCCCGTTCATGAGCAATTTTGAAGCACGTAGTGCGGGATTGCGAATGGCTTGGGCTGAACTGTTACGGGATATATGCAATATAATAGGATAAAAGAGCAAGAAAAACACCTTTCCGCTGCAATCGCGATGACGCTGTTGCAGGAACAGGAAAGGTGTTTCGTGCAAATAAAAACAAAATGATTAGAAATACAGAAAAATCATTATAAATATTTTTTGATTTCTTCTATGAGGGAAGCATACTCTTCATCGGATAGGAACGTTTCGCCCGGATTCATGGCGAATACGCCGCCCCACTCATATTCACCGGTGTATTTTGGCACCAGGTGGAAATGGAGATGATGTCCGGTATCCCCGTAAGCCCCATAGTTGATTTTCTGCGGGTGGAAAGCGCTGTGCAATGCTTCTGCCACATGGTTGATATCTTCCATGTATGCGGCGCGCTCCTCCGCCGTCAGTTCCACGATTTCGCTGACGTGTTTTTTGTGGGCGACAATGACGCGCCCTTTGTGGCTCTGCTCCTTAAACAAATATACTTTGGAAGTCGGCAACTCGCAAATTTTGATTCCGAACTGGGCGACTAATTCACCTTCCATACAATATGCGCAGTTTTGATCCATCATGGTTCTCCTTATGCCTTATTTCTGGTTGAAGTGAACAGCGAAACCTGCGATTTCTTCTTTTAAGTATGCAACGGTGAGTTCCCCTTTATCGTTATATTTGAAAGAAGACTCATCAAATGCAAAGCCGCGTTTCTCTAAGTGGTAGATTGCACGGTCGAGATAGTTTGTCTGAATGCAGATGTGGCCGTTTTTGCCGCGTCCCGGATTCTTCATCATTTCGATTAAAGAACCAACAAAGATAGAGCTGTTTCCAACTTTTAAGTTTTCTCCAAGCAAAGTAGAGAATTTTGCAGATTCAGAAGCCGCAACGTCCTCGTTTTCGTTGTTTACGCCGACATGAAGCAGTTTAAAGCCTAACATGGTAGCAACCGCCTCTTTGGTCAATGCGGTGATGCCGTCCCAGTCTTTTGCTTTGATCATATCCGGATTTACCATCCAGGAACCGCCGCAGGCAATGATTTTTTTGAAGTCAAGATAGCTGGTAATATTTTTTGCGTTGATGCCGCCGGTTGGCATAAATTTCATTTTGGTGTAAGGTGCAGCCATGGATTTGATCATGTTTAATCCGCCTGCTGCCTCTGCCGGGAAGAATTTTACAACATCAAGGCCAAGCTCGATGGCAACTTCCACATCGCTTGGGTTAGAGCAGCCTGGGGTGATGGGGATGCCTTTTTCTACGCAGTATTTTACAACCTTTGGATTTAAGCCTGGGCTTACGATAAATTTAGCGCCTGCGTTGACAGCGCGGTCAACCTGCTCTGTGGTAAGGACTGTGCCTGCGCCAACGAGCATCTCCGGGAACTGCTCTGCCATAATGCGGATGGATTCTTCCGCTGCGTCGGTACGGAACGTAACTTCTGCACATGGAAGCCCGCCGTCGCATAATGCTTTCGCCAGAGGAGCTGCATCCTCTACATGGTCCAGGGCGATTACTGGGATAATGCCGATTTTGGAAAACTCTTCTAATACTTTGTTCATAACACGTCTTCTCCTTTTATTTTTCTTTATAAACCGCGCCATATGGCGCATTTATTACGTCAGAAACGACCGTCCTGGCCTGTCCCGAAAGACAAAATGTTTCATAATATAAAACTATGTTCCATAAAACGGTACAATATCATTATAACATTTGAGAATGCCTTGTCAACCTATTTTGAGAATCTGCGGCGGAAAAATGTAGCAGTTCAGCCCACGCCATTCGCAATCCCGCACTACGGGCTTCAAAATTGCTCATGAACGGGCGTTCTGCTCATAAGCAGTCTCGTATGCTCATTCATGCAAGCATGATTCGCCTACAAGACTGCTTATGGCTGAACTGTTATAGAAATCGTAACAGTTCAGCCCACGCCATTCGCAATCCCGCACTACGTGCTT
>CANQUZ010000147.1 GCA_947627165.1 uncultured Roseburia sp. | reverse complement strand
GTCTGCTCTCTGACGGCGGCGTACACAGCCATATCACCCACCTTTACGGCCTGTTGGAACTTGCCAAAAGAGAGGGCATTGAACGTGTGTATGTACACTGCTTCTTAGACGGGCGCGATACCGCCCCCACCTCCGGAAAAGGGTTTGTGGAGCAGTTAGAGGAAAAAATGAAAGAAATCGGCGTGGGCAAGATTGCTTCCATTTCCGGCCGCTATTATGTGATGGACCGCGATAACCGTTGGGATCGTGTGGAGAAAGCTTACAACGTATTGACCAAAGGCGAGGGAGAAACTGCTGAGAGTGCGGTGGCTGCCATGGAGGCGTCCTATGCAAAAGAGGTGACGGATGAGTTTTTCGTTCCCACTGCCATCACCGAAAATGGCGAGCCGCGAGCCGTTATCAAAGACAAGGATACCGTAATCTTTTTCAACTTCCGCCCGGACCGCGCCCGCGAAATTACCAGGGCGTTCTGTGCGGATGAGTTTGACGGATTTGACAGAGGGGCAAGAAAAGATGTGGCATATGTCTGCTTTACCGAGTATGATGTGACCATCCCGAACAAAACGGTTGCTTTCAAGAAAGTGGAACTGAAAAATACTTTCGGGGAGTATTTGGCGGCACACGGAAAGACTCAGGCGCGGATTGCCGAGACCGAAAAATATGCCCATGTGACCTTCTTCTTTAACGGCGGCGTAGAGGAGCCAAACGAGGGAGAAGATCGTATTTTAGTAAAATCCCCCAAGGTTGCCACTTATGACCTCCAGCCGTCAATGAGCGCTCCGGAAGTCTGCGAGAAACTTTGCGAGGCGATTCGTTCCGGAAAATACGATGTCATCATTATCAATTTTGCAAATCCGGACATGGTAGGCCATACGGGAATCTTAGAGGCCGCAATCAAGGCGGTGGAGACTGTGGACGCCTGCGTCGGACGGGCAGTTGAGGCATTAAAAGAAGCGGGCGGACAAATGTTTTTGTGTGCGGATCACGGAAACGTGGAGCAGTTAGTGGATTATGAAACAGGCGCGCCCTTTACCGCCCATACCACAAATCCGGTGCCGTTCATTTTAATTAATGCGGATCCGTCCTATGGATTGAGGGAGGGAGGCTGCCTTGCAGACATCATCCCGACTCTGATTGAGCTGATGGGGATGGAACAGCCGGCTGAGATGACCGGAAAATCGTTACTGATAAAAAAATAAGGAAAGGCTGAGAAAATCAGCGCTTCCTAAAAAAAGGAGAAGCCGTTGGCTTCTCTTTTTTTTGCTGCTGTAAAGCGAAGCCTCCGTGCGCTTGAATGTTTTTTACTGCCATGAATTAGAAAGGTGATATGTATTTATAAGAATTGCTTATGAAATATTTAAAATACACAAAAAAAATAATAAAAACAGATGATTTTTCTATCACCGGCGTCCCAGTGGAAACAAGTAAAAACATTGACTTTACAAAAGACGCTGTATTATAATTTTTAAGTAACAGTGGATAAAAGACAAATTGGTGTTTTTTAGCACCGGAAAAGAGGAGTAATGGCCATGGAAACACAGACATTTTTGCCGGTAAAAGAAGGTAAAGTGCGTGAAGTATACGATAATGGGGAGAGCATGATTATTGTCGCAACAGACAGAATCTCTGCGTTTGACCATATTTTGAAGAATAAAATTACAAAAAAAGGTGCGATTTTAACTCAGATGTCTAAATTTTGGTTTGATTTTACCAAAGATATCGTGCCAAACCATATGATTTCCGTAGACGTAAAAGATATGCCGGAATTTTTCCAGCAGGAGAAGTTTGACGGCAACAGCATGATGTGCAAAAAATTAGAGATGCTTCCAATCGAGTGCATTGTCCGCGGTTATATTACGGGAAGCGGCTGGGAAAGCTACAAAGAAAACGGCACTGTCTGCGGCATTACCCTCCCGGAAGGGCTCAAAGAATCCGATAAGCTGCCGGAGCCTATTTATACGCCGAGCACCAAAGCGGAGATAGGACTTCATGATGAGAATATTTCCTTTGAGAGAAGCGTGGAGATTCTGGAAAAGCTTTATCCGGAAAAAGGCGCTGAATATGCAGAGAAAATCAAAGAGTACACGATTGCATTGTATAAAAAATGTGCGGAATATGCTTTAAGCAGAGGGATTATCATCGCAGATACCAAGTTTGAGTTCGGTTTGGATGAAAACGGAAACGTAGTCTTAGGTGACGAGATGCTTACGCCGGACAGTTCCAGATTCTGGCCGTTGGAAGGTTACGAGGCGGGAAAATCCCAGCCTTCCTTTGACAAACAGTTTGTAAGAGACTGGTTAAAAGCGAATCCGGACAGCGATTATCTGCTGCCGGAGGATGTAATCACAAAAACAGTAGAAAAGTATGAAGAAGCGTTTGCATTATTGACAGGTAAGAAATTTGCATAGGGGAGAGCCTATAGTTATGAATGAGAACAACTTCAGGAATGCTGCATCCTGTAGGGCGGAGGATTTCCATGAGAATGGAATCTATGCGGATGAGCTGCATGAGGAGTGCGGTGTGTTCGGAATGTACGATTTTGATGGGAAGGATGTCGCATCCTCCATCTATTATGGCCTGTTTGCCCTGCAGCACAGGGGGCAGGAGAGCTGCGGCATCGCAGTCAGTGAAACCAACGGTCCGAAGGGAAAAGTGACTTCCTACAAGGGAATGGGATTGGTCAATGAAGTGTTCACCCAGGATAATTTAGAGACGATGCGGGGAGATATCGGCGTGGGCCATGTGCGTTATTCCACCGCCGGGGCTTCCACCCGCGAAAATGCCCAGCCCTTAGTATTAAATTATGTAAAGGGAACGTTAGCGCTTGCCCACAACGGCAATTTGATCAATGCCAAAGAGCTCCGGGAAGATTTAGAGTACACGGGGGCGATTTTCCAGACGACGATTGATTCCGAAGTCATTGCCTACCATATCGCCAGGGAGCGTTTAAACAGCCGGACCGTAGAGGAAGCGGTCAGCAGAGCCTGCAAAAAGATAAAGGGAGCTTATTCTCTGGTGGTGATGAGCCCGCGGAAATTAATCGGCGTAAGAGATCCTTTCGGTTTTAAGCCCCTTTGCATTGGAAAGAGGGACAATGCCTACATCATTGCTTCCGAGACCTGCGCCCTTGATACAGTTGGGGCGGAATTTGTCCGGGATGTGCTTCCGGGAGAGCTTGTCACAATTACGCCGGAGGAGGGCATACAATCCGATTTATCCATGGCGCTGCCTAAGCAGCAGGAGGCCAGATGTATTTTTGAGTATATTTATTTCGCAAGGCCGGACAGCCATATTGACGACGTCAGCGTCTATGCCTCCCGTATCCAGGCCGGCAGATTTCTGGCGATGGATTCCCCTGTGGAGGCGGATCTTGTCGTGGGCGTACCGGAGTCCGGCAATGCGGCGGCGTTAGGATATTCCCTGCAGTCCGGCATTCCCTATGGGACGGCTTTTGTCAAAAATTCTTATGTGGGACGGACGTTCATAAAACCCAAACAGAGCAGCAGGGAATCCAGCGTAAAAGTAAAACTGAATGTATTAAGAGAGGCGGTGGACGGCAAGCGTGTGATTATGATTGATGATTCGATTGTCCGGGGAACCACCTCGAATCCTACGATAAAATTGCTCCGGGACGCGGGTGCAAAAGAAGTCCATGTGCGGATCAGTTCTCCGCCGTTCCTGTGGCCCTGTTATTTTGGAACGGACATTCCGGAGAGGGAGCAACTGATTGCCTATCAGCATTCCATTGAGGAGATACGGGATATCATCGGGGCGGATTCTTTGGGATACCTTGGGATTGACCGGCTTGAGGAAATGGTGAACGGATTGCCCATCTGCAAGGGATGCTTTACCGGGGACTATCCCATGAAGCCGCCCACAGAGGATATCCGGGGAGACTTTGAGCGTTAGCGGTTTCCGGCGGGCGATGCGGCGGAGAGAGAAAAGGAGAATGATATGAGTACAGACAGATATACAAGCCCCCTGTCAGAGCGCTATGCCAGCAGGGAAATGCAGTACATTTTTTCGCAGGATATGAAATTTAAGACCTGGAGGAAATTGTGGATTGCATTAGCTGAGACAGAGATGGAGCTAGGCCTCAGTGAGAACGGGAAACCGGTGATTTCTCAGGAACAGATTGACGAATTAAAAGCGCACGCGGAAGATATCAATTATGAGGTGGCGAGGGAGCGTGAAAAAGCAGTCCGCCATGATGTGATGAGCCATGTCTATGCCTATGGACAGCAGTGCCCGAAAGCGGCAGGAATCATCCATTTGGGGGCGACTTCCTGCTATGTGGGCGACAACACCGACATTATCGTGATGCATGAGGCGTTAAAGCTGGTGCGCAAAAAACTGATTAACGTAATTGCAAAGCTTGCAGAGTTTGCAGACTCCTATAAGCAGCTTCCGACGTTGGCGTTTACCCATTTCCAGCCGGCGCAGCCTACCACGGTAGGGAAGAGGGCTACCCTCTGGGCACAGGAATTTATCATGGATTTAGAGGATTTGGAATATGTGATGGGAAGTCTGAAGCTGTTAGGCTCTAAAGGAACTACCGGAACCCAGGCAAGCTTTTTGGAGCTGTTTAACGGCGACCAGGAAACCATTGATAAAATTGACCCCATGATAGCTGAAAAGATGGGATTCGAGCAGTGCTATGCCGTTTCCGGACAGACTTATTCCAGAAAAGTGGATACCAGGGTGGTCAATGTGTTGGCCGGAATTGCAGCCAGCGCCCATAAGATGTCCAACGATATCCGCTTGCTGCAGCACTTAAAGGAAGTGGAAGAGCCCTTTGAAAAAAATCAAATCGGTTCCTCCGCCATGGCGTATAAGAGAAATCCAATGCGTTCTGAGAGGATTGCTTCCCTGTCGCGCTATGTGATGATCGACGCCTTAAATCCGGCAATCACGTCTGCAACCCAGTGGTTTGAGCGGACGTTAGATGATTCCGCGAATAAAAGGCTGTCCATCCCAGAGGGCTTCCTTGCCGTGGACGGTATCTTAGACCTGTGCTTAAACGTTGTGGACGGGCTTGTGGTCTACGATAAAGTAATTACGAAACACATGATGGCGGAACTTCCTTTTATGGCGACGGAAAATATTATGATGGATGCCGTAAAAAATGGAGGAAACCGTCAGGAACTGCATGAGAAGATCCGTACCTTGTCGATGCAAGCGGGAAAAACAGTAAAAGAAGAGGGAAAAGAGAATAACCTCTTAGAGCTGATAGCAGAAGATCCTGAATTTAAACTCACCTTAGAGGAGCTTCAGGCGGCTATGGAGCCGTCCAGATATGTAGGACGCGCGCCGCAACAGGTGGATAAATTCTTAAAAGAAGTGGTAGAGCCGATTTTAAAGGAAAATCAGGATATTTTGGGCGTGAAAGCCGAGATAAACGTATAACAGAGATAGCGTATAAAAAGCCGGAAAAAGCCGGGAAGATGTCATTTTGTGAGATACAGAAAATGGCGTCTTTCCGGCTTTTGGCATCTGAATCAAAGAAATCCTTCCGATGCAACCGCCCCTGTACATTAACGGTAATCGCCCAGATAGAACAGTGCCACGGTTCCGGGACCGGAGTGCGCGCCAATCGTAGGCCCTACATAGTCAATGAGGAAGCTGTCAATCCCTAACCGTTCTTTGATCAAATCGGCCACAAATTGGGCATCGGAAGCACAGTCTCCATGGCTGATAAACACGATATCATTTTTGTCTTTCCAGGAGCCAATCTGCTGTTC
>CANQUZ010000146.1 GCA_947627165.1 uncultured Roseburia sp. | reverse complement strand
AAAATCCTTAAATTTTTCCGTGCAGGATTTTGCCGGAGAAGCGCTGTTTGCCAAAAATCCCATCGACCTGGGCACACGCTGTACTGTTTTTATGAACTCCAAAGTAAAGCAGGCGCAGAAAGAAGGGGCTTCCGTGGCGGATATTTCCTCCGGGCTTGCCTACTCTGTCATTAAAAACGCTCTGTTTAAGGTCATCAAACTCTCAGACGCCAAGGATTTGGGAAAAAATATCGTGGTGCAGGGCGGCACGTTCTACAATGATGCGGTTCTCCGCAGTTTTGAAGAAATCTCCGGCTGCGAATGTATCCGCCCGGACATTGCCGGCATTATGGGCGCGTTCGGCGCGGCTTTAGTCGCAAGGGAACGCCACGAAGTCGGCTACAAGACCACCATGCTTTCCATCGAGGAAATCAACGCCCTGACCTTTGACACCAAGCTGACCCGCTGCCAGAGCTGTACCAACCACTGTCTGCTCACCATTAACCGCTTTTCCGGAAACCGCCAATACATCACCGGAAACCGCTGCGAGCGGGGCATCGGCAGAGAAAAAAATAAAGACCGCATCCCGAACCTGTATGAATACAAAAACCACAGATTGTTTGACTATCCGCCCCTTCCTGTGGAGGAGGCGGCCAGAGGCAGCGTGGGGATTCCGAGGGTATTGAACTTATACGAGAACTATCCGTTTTGGGCGACGTTCTTTAAGAAGTTAGGATTCCATGTGGTGTTATCCCCCCAGTCCACCCGTAAAATTTACGAACTGGGCATTACCTCCATTCCAAGCGAATCCGAGTGTTACCCTGCAAAACTGGCCCACGGCCATGTGACCTGGCTCATTCATCAAAACGTGGATTTCATTTTTTATCCCTGCATCCCTTATGAGCGCAATGAGTTCCCGGATGCGAACAACCATTACAACTGCCCGATTGTCACCTCCTACGCAGAAAATATCAAAAATAACGTGGAGGAAATTTCCAAAGGCGACGTCCGTTTTTACAACCCCTTTATGGCTTTCACCAATGAGGAGACTTTATCTTCCCAGTTGGTAAAAACCTTCACCGCCCCGGAATTTGGCATCCCAGAATCGGAAATCCGGGACGCCGTTTCAGAAGGGTGGAAGGAGTTAGCGGTTGTCCGCATGGAAATGCAGCAAAAAGGCGAGGAAGTCTTAAAATATTTAAAGGAAACCGGCAGACGGGGAATTGTCCTCGCGGGACGCCCTTACCATGTGGATCCGGAAATCAACCACGGCATCCCGGAGCTGCTCAACTCCTACGGCGTCGCAGTGCTGACCGAGGACTCCATCTCCCACTTAAACCAGGTGGAAGGCCCGCTCATTGTCATGGATCAGTGGATGTACCATTCCAGGCTGTATGCGGCGGCAAATTACGTCAAGACTCAGGATAACCTGGATTTAATCCAGCTGAACTCTTTCGGCTGCGGATTAGACGCCGTTACCACCGATGCGCTCAACGATATTTTGATCAAATCCGGCAAAATCTACACTTGCCTGAAAATTGACGAAGTAAATAATTTAGGGGCTGCGCGAATCCGCGTCCGCTCCCTGCTCTCCGCCATCCGCGTAAGGGAGAAACAGGCGCAGAAACGCACCATTGTGCCGGCATCCTACGACCGCGTGATCTTTACGGAGGAGATGCGCAAAAATTACACGATTCTCTGCCCGCAGATGTCGCCGATCCACTTTGATTTGTTAGAGCCTGCGTTCCGCGCCGCCGGCTATAATCTGGTAATTCCGGATGTGCCAAACCGCACCTGCGTGGACACCGGGCTGAAGTTTGTAAACAACGACGCCTGCTACCCGTCCCTAATCGTGGTAGGGCAGCTGATGAGCGCTGTGACTTCCGGAAAATATGACATGGATAAAACGGCAATCATCGTTACCCAGACGGGAGGCGGCTGCCGCGCCAGCAACTATATTGGATTTGTCCGCAGAGCCTTAGAAAAGGCAGGGTACCCGAATGTTCCGGTCATCTCCCTAAACTTAAGCGGGCTTGAGGCAAATCCGGGATTTAAGCTGACGCCGTCTTTGATACAGCACGGCCTTTACGCCTTGGAATTTGGGGATATTTTCCTCCGGTGCCTCTACCGCACCCGCCCCTACGAAGCCGTGCCGGGTTCCGCCAATGCGCTGCATGAGAAGTGGAAAAAAGAGATTATTGCGTTTCTTTCCCAGAAGAAATTTTTATCCCATCGGAAGTTTAAACAGATGTGCCGCCAAATCATCCGCGATTTTGACAGCTTAGACCGTCTGGATATCCAAAAACCCCGCGTGGGCGTAGTGGGTGAGATTTTAGTCAAGTTCCACCCTGCTGCCAACAATGACCTGGTAGGCCTGTTGGAGGCCGAGGGGGCGGAGGCGGTCGTGCCTGATTTGACAGATTTCCTGCTCTACTGCTTCTATAACACAGGATTTAAGACGGATAACCTGGGATTTTCTAAGAAATCCAAACGGATGGGACGATTGGGCATTCAATTTTTTGAATGGCTGAGAGGCGCCGCCAGGGATGAATTTGAAAAGAGCACCCATTTTGATGCGCCGGCCCGCATCGACGATCTGGCGAAATACGCCAGCGAAATCGTGTCTTTGGGAAACCAGACCGGCGAAGGATGGTTCTTAACAGGGGAAATGTTAGAGCTGATCCACTCCGGAACCCCAAACATTGTCTGCACACAGCCTTTTGCCTGTCTGCCAAACCATGTCGTAGGCAAAGGAGTCATCAAAGAGCTGCGGCACCGCCATCCGGAATCCAACATTGTAGCCATTGACTATGATCCGGGCGCAAGCGAAGTAAATCAGCTAAACCGCATCAAATTAATGCTTTCCACCGCAGTCAAAAATCTGCAGGCAGGCTGACCTGCCAAACAACGAAAAGCACGCTCCGCGCACTTTTCTTATGTTCCAAAAAAAGGTTTCAGGGAACGCAACTGTTCTCTGAAACCTTTTTTTATCTTTTTAAATCTTTTCCCCTTCCTCCCCAAAGAAATCGCAGTCATCTCTTCCGGGCTCCGAGGTGAACGTATAGCGCTCCTCCACCCCTTCATAGGAAATGGAAAAGCTTCCCTCCATATCCAGGTAAGAATGCGCCCTTGCAATGGCGTCCACAAACTCTGCCATATCCCCTAAAAACGCTCTTGCCTCTTCGGGATAGCGGCAGTCCTCTTCCTCAATCGTTTCCTCCACATACAGCCGGAGGGCGAAATCTTCCATGTCGCATTCGTCATCCACCTTTGCCATCTGCAGATAGCGGTTGGTGCAGTTCTGAAACAGATTTTTAAAATAGGATGTGGTGGAAAGGATGCGGGACTGCGATACATCCTCCGCCTCCAGATAAATTTTATAAGTGATTTTCATTCGTTCCATTTTGTTTTCCTCATTTCTGTTTTTTGTAACAGTTCAGCCATAAGCAGTCCTGTAGGCGAATCATGCTTGCATGAATGAGCATACGAGACTGCTTATGAGCAGAACGCCCGTTCATGAGCAATTTTGAAGCCCGTAGTGTGGGATTGCGAATGGCGTGGGCTGAACTGTTACTTTTTTTTAGCTTTTCTAAGGCTTTCCCTGATTGATTCCGCGCGGGCCGCGGGCCGTCAGGCGACGGATTTTCCTTTACGAAAGCAGTTCCGAAAGCGGGGCAAAACGATACCCCATTTCCTCCCACTTTGTCAGCAGTTCATCTAATATTTCCCCATTGGTTTTCGAGGTGCTATGTAGCAGGACAATGGCTCCCGGATGGATTCTGGTCAGCAGCTTATCAAACGCCTGCTCCCTGGTGGGCTGGCTGTCTACATTCCAGTCCACATAGGCAAGGCTCCAGAAAAAGGTGCTGTATCCTAATTCCTGCGCCATTTTTAAGTTTTCCGCACTGTACTTCCCCTGGGGAGGGCGGTAATATTTCGCCATTTCTTTCCCGGTGATTTCCTGATAGAGAGCCTCCACATCCTCCACCTCTTTCCGGAAAGATTCCAGGCTGGATATGGCGGACATATCCGGATGGTGATAAGTGTGGTTGCCCACCGTGTGGCCTTCCTGCGCCATCCTCTTTGCGATTTCCGGCGCGGACTCTAAGAAATGCCCCACCACGAAAAAAGTTCCCACTGCCTGGTGTTTTTTCAGCGCGTCTAAAATCGGTTCTGTGTTCCCGTTTTCGTAGCCGCAGTCAAAGGTGAGGTAAAGCACTTTTTCTTCTTTATCCCCCACATAGTAGGCATTGTATTTTTTTAATTCCTCCGCTGTCGCGTTTCCTGTCGGCTGGCTTCCCTCCGCCCCAAAGCCAAGCCCCCAGTTTTGCGCCTGGCTTGCTGCATTGTCCGCCATGGCAGGACGGTATGCGTTTTCCATCCGAATGGAAGCGGCTCCCCTTCCCACAAAAAACATGGCGGCCCACAACACGATAGTTCCCGCTATTTTAGCCTTTTTTCTGTCCATCATTCTTCCCAAATCCCGCTTTTCATCATTTTATGCGGGAGGGCGGAGAACTATCACCTTTTACGATAACTATACGCTATCATGCGGCACCCTATGCCGTCCCGATGGCAATGCCCGTCAAATGCAGCACGTTCCTCGTTATTCTACCATATTTCGGGCAGATGGGAAGCTCTAGTTATCCATTATTCTTATATCCGCATTTCGGGCAGGTGGCCTCGCCTTTATAGACATAGCCGCAGCGGAAACAGCAGATGGTATCGTGTTTTCCCTTTGCTAAGTAGGACACTTTCCTGGAATCCGGCTTTTCCTGCAGATACTTCACAAACCCCTCTAACACTCTGGCATACTCCGGCAATTCCTTAGAATCTACCCCGTAAGGAATTTTTACTTTTGTGCCATTTTTCTGTTTGACAGAAAGCCCCTTGTTGAAGAATCCCGTGGAAGCGGAAATGCTGTCTATGGAAAAAATATCCATGCCATAGGAGCTAAGCAGCGTGCTGTAATAAAGGTGTTCCGGCGTTAAGATCATTCCCTCTTTCCCGCTGCCGTTTCTGCTGGAATCCACTACCAGGATTGGGTATTCAAACAATCCCCTGCCTGCCCCGTATGTGGCAAGGGCAAAGTCAATGACCCGCGTTTCCTCCGGAGCCGCCTGATTCATCAGAACTTTTCTTGCGGGATAGAAATGAAGCTTTTCTTTTTCAGAAATCCCCGCCTCCTGCAGTTCCTCCTGAAGCTTTTTCATCAGCAATTCGCATTCATCGCTCTTAATCTTTGCAAGGCGTTTTTCCAACATCTTTAAGGCATTCTCTTTGATGTCCGGGAGGAAATCTCCCCCGGCAATGGCTTCATAGGCCGCCATCCCCTCCTCAAAATCCATAGACATCGGATCTTTTAAAATCTCTTCCACCGCCGCTTCGTCGTACTGTCTGAGCCGCTCCTCTAATTTTTCCAAATAGGCGTCCACAATCTCCTGTAAGTAATCGCCTTTCTTTAATCGGTCCATCAATTCCCGGATTTCACTGCTGCTGTTCTTTCTCGCCCGGTTCACCAGATTCGCCACTTCCTGCTGTTCCGCCGCCCGCTGCATCTGTTTTAACCGCTCCTCATAGGGGCTTAAATCAGCCTCCTCGTAGCTTTGGATGCGTTCCAGATACGAGCGGAAACGCGTCCGGTCTGAATTGGGCGGGATCTTTTCTATCAGCTGCCTTACCTCAAGCTCGGCCTGGCTTTTCATCCACTCCCGCAGCCGCCCCAGCATCCCTTCTTTCATGGAATCCGGAAGCTGCTCCTGTTTGAT
>CANQUZ010000145.1 GCA_947627165.1 uncultured Roseburia sp. | reverse complement strand
TTGGTTTTTTCGCGTCCGCTTTCGCGTACTTTTGGATTAACTCTAACTGGGTTGCTAAAATATAGAGGTTTCCCCCGCCCGCATACTCAATTTTGATATAATCCTTCACGGTTTTATCGACTTCAATTTTTTCAATTCCCCGATAAATGCCCAGCCCATGGTTTTCATGCACTACATAATCCCCGATGCTAAGGTCTGTAAAGCTGGAAATTTTCTCCCCCTCGTAAATGCGGCGCTGTTTCCGCTTCTTTTTTTCGCCGCCAAAAATATCGCTCTCCGATATCACGACAAACTTTAAGAGAGGGTATTCATACCCCTTTTTGATTTTGCCATAGCCCGTCATGATTTCCCCTGGCTTTACCTCATGGTCAAAATCTTCCGAGTAGAAGGTGTTTAGCCCCTCCGCCATCAAATCCTCCGCTAAGCGTTTCGCCCTGGTTCTGGAACTTGACAGCAATACCGCGCGGTATCCCTGCTTTTTATAGCGTTTCAGGTCTTTGACTAAAAGCTCAAAACTGTTATTGTACGGATTTACGGTCTTGGACTCTACATGAAACCGCTCTTTGATATCAAGATATTTATTTTTCAAATCCAAAACGACAAAGGAAATGCAGCTATAGCTCTGCAGTTTTCCCAATATCTCCCTGCAGGAAAAAAGCTCCCGCATCTGCCCCGGAAGAATATAGCCTTTCTCCAGACGCTGCTTCATATTTTCTGTAAATTCCGTCTCGGTGGCGCTGCCCCGCTCAATGGTCCGCGCAGCCTCGTCCAAGAATACCAGCGTGTCTTTCTTTCCGAAATATTCCAACAGGGAAACCCGCTCTTCACAGAAGTAGGAAAGGTAGGCATCCAGCCCTGCGCTAACCCCAAATTCCACCGCTTCCTCTTCCACCTGTTTTGCTATGGAAAGCGCCCTGTAGGCTTCCTCCGTCTTCATCTCTTTTCGGAACTGGGCAGACACCTTCTCCGCTTCCGCCAGCATCTTTGCCACCCCTGCCTGCCGCTCTTCTTTGGTCAGCGCCAATTCACACGCCGGATAAATGCGCACTTTTTCTAAGTTCTCGATGGAACGCTGGCTCTCTGCGTCAAAGGAGCGGATGGAATCCACCTCGTCCCCCCAGAGTTCTAAGCGGACGGGGTTCTCTTCCGTCAGCGGGAACACATCGATGATGCCTCCCCGAATGGAAAATTCCCCCATCGTCTGCGCCTGATAGTTTTTTTCATATCCCAGCTCCGCCAAATGCCTGGCAAACTCTTCTAAATCCACGGTGTCCCCCACCGCAATTTCCCTTATGGAGCGAAGGAATTTTTCCGGCGTCGGCATGGGATTCATCAGTCCGTCAAAGGTTGTAATGATGGTGCAGGGTTCCTGTTCCGCAATCATCTTCAGGGCGTTAATCCGCTCCCCGGTCAGCACGTTTCCGCGGATATCCGACTGATAGAACAAAATATCCTTTGCCGGATAATAGGCGGTTCTCTTGTCAAAAAAGCGGTATTCCTCCTCAAGTTCCCTGGCTTTCTGCTCATGAAAAGTAACAATGATACGGTTTCCCGCACCATTGTTCATGCTGTACATCATATGGGGTTTTGCTGCGTCGATGCAGCCTGAGATTTGCAAAATCTCCTTTTTTCCCGTCTGCATCTTTTGTAATGCCTGCTCCAGGTCTTCAAATTCCTTTAACCCCATCAGGGGTTCTGTGAATGTCTTCATATCACTCCTTCTTTTTGGCGTTGAATTGGTTCATGGCGGCGTCCGTCTCACCGGATATCATCTGTTCCACTGCCAAGACGGCGTTCCCGATGGCGTTCTCCACTTCCGCCCGCTCCTCTGCGCGGAATCGTCCCAGGACATGGTCCACTAAGTCCCAGCCTTTCGGTTTCTCCCCTACGCCTACTTTGATGCGCAGGAAATTCTGCGTTCCCGTCAATGCGATAATATTCTTAATCCCATTATGCCCGCCGGCGCTCCCTTTTTTCCGAATGCGCAGGTTCCCCGGAGGGAGGCTGATATCGTCGTAAATGACAATCATCTCCTCCTCCGGATCTAATTTGTAATAATGAAGCAATTCCGCCACGCTCTCCCCGCTTGCATTCATGTAGGTCTGGGGCTTTGCCAGCACGACTTTGCTGCCTCCTATCACGCCTTTGCCGCAGAGGGCTTTGTGCTTTTTTTCACTGATTTCTATATGATATTTGTCCGCAATGGCGTCCATAACATCAAATCCAATGTTATGCCTCGTATGCTGATATTCTTTTCCCGGATTTCCGAGTCCTACAATTAAAAACATCCTGCCCTCCACCCTCATTTTCTGTTTGTGCTATCTGCGCTTTGCCGCCGCCCGCCTCCTGCGGATTACAATGGCGGCGGATTTTAACTGTTCCTGGTCGTTGACCCCGGTGATGTCTTCCGGATCGTCTAACAGAAACGCATCCACTTTTTTGCCCTTTTCCTTTATAATGGCAAGGGTATCCGGCAGATAATATTCCCCCTGCGCATTGTTGGGCTGCAATTTCCCCAACGCTTCTTTTAACTCCCTGGTATCGAACAGATACATTCCGGAATTAATCTCATGGGATCTCAGTTCCTGCTCAGTTGCATCTTTCTGCTCTACGCTCTTTACGAAATTCCCATCCATGTCCCGTATGATTCTTCCATAGCCTGTCGGGTCATCTATCATCGCCGAGAGGACAGTCACCGTATTCTGACGGCTGATATGATAATCCCGCAGCCTTGCGAGCGTTTCCCCGGTGATGAGCGGCGTATCGCCAAACAATATCAGCGTCTGCCCCTCCTCGCCCAGAAAGTCTTTTGCGCACAATACCGCGTGTCCTGTGCCCAGCTGCTGCTCCTGCAGCACGAACTTCACATTCTGATGTTCCATCCGCTCATGGACCACCTCATATTTGTATCCCAACACCAGGCAAATGTCTTTGGCACCCGCTTCCATTGCCGCGTCAATGACATAATCCACGAGGCACTTTCCCTCAATGGTATGTACGACTTTGGGCAGATCCGATTTCATCCTGGTTCCCTTTCCTGCCGCAAGTATCATGGCTTTTAACTGTTCCATGAAAAACCTCCTCCATCTTCTTTCTTCCGGTTATTGTTTATCCTGTGTTTCATCAACCCATGTTACATTTTACAAGAGTTTTGGGAATTTACAAGTATTTTTGTGCGCAAAAAAGACAGGGAGCCGTCCGCCCCCTGCCTTTCTATGTTTTATTTTGCTTCCCCATCCGTAAAAATGCCTGTCTCTTACACCGCTAATGTTTCTTCATATTTTTCTAATATGAGACTTTGGATACGGTCCCGAGTTTCCGAATTGATCGGATGTGCAATATCACGGTACTCCCCATCTGCCGCCTTACGGCTCGGCATTGCAATAAACAATCCCTTCTCTCCTTCAATGATTTTGATGTCATGAACCACAAACTGTTCATCCACGGTGATAGATGCTACCGCTTTCATTTTACCCTCTTTTTCTACCTTCCTAATTCTTACATCCGTAATCTGCATACCCTCGTCCCCCTTTATTGTTTCACACTCAAAACCCTGTCTTCTCTAAATCACATATCTCTCATTGCTTTCTGAAACAATCTTGATCCCGCTGTCGCCACAGTAATACGTGTTGGCTTTCAGGGTATCGCGGCTTTCCACAATACAATTTTCGATATGTGTATTATCGCCGATGTAAACATCATTGAGAATGATAGAGTTTTTAATTACACAATTTTTCCCAACAAATACCTTCTTAAACAGTACCGAATTTTCAACTTTGCTGTTGATGATACATCCGCTGGCCACCAGGCTGTTGCGCACATCGGAACCAGCATTGTATTTTGCCGGCGGAAGGTCATCTACCTTGGAATAAATCTTCGGTTCGTCCCGGAAGAAATATTTCCGGACTTCCGGTTTCAGGAAATCCATATTGGTTTTGTAATAAGAATCTACCGTTGCGATATTGCTCCAGTATTCCTTCATCTTATACCCGTAAATCCGCTTCATGTTCTTATAACGGATTAAGATATCAGTTACAAAATCCCATCTGCCTTCCTCCGCGCTTCTCTCAAGCATCTCAACTAACTGCCTTCTCCTCATGATGTAAATGCCTGTAGAAATGGTATTGGACTGGGAAACCATCGGCTTCTCCTCAAACTCAATAATCCTTGAGTCCTCATTCATGCGAACTACGCCAAATCTGCTGATGTCTTCCCCCGCCGGCACATCTTTGCACACAACCGTAATGTCCGCTTTCTTTTCAATGTGGCTATCCAGCACCTTGTTGTAGTCCATCTTATAAACACAGTCCCCGCTGGTAATGATTACATATGGCTCGTGGCGCTTTTTTAAGAAGCTGATGTTCTGATACATCGCATCCGCAGTGCCCCGATACCACCAGCTATTGTCCGCTGTCACGGTAGGATTGAATACATATAAGCCCCCTTGCTTCCTGCCGAAATCCCACCATTTTGATGAACTCAAATGCTCATTCAAAGACCTTGCGCTATACTGCGTCAATACCGCCACTGTCTGCACATGGGAATTACTCATGTTGCTGAGCGCGAAATCAATGCTCCTATAGCTCCCGCCAATGGGCATCGCCGCGATTGCCCGTTTATTGGAAAGTTCCCGCATACGGCTGTTGTTGCCGCCAGCTAAAATAATGCCTATCGCCTTCATAATGTGTCACCTGCCTTAATGATTACTTCACCGCTTTCCAAAATTCCATTCGGGTAGTCTTCTTTCACGGTCACTCCGGAGATTGCTGTGTTCCTGCCCACCGAAACGCCGTCCGGTATAGCAGAACCTTCTCCAACAGTTACCAGGCCAAAGGAATAGATGTCTGCATTTAACTTGTTCGGCCTCTCCTCCCCTACGCCAAGCACTGCCCTGTCGCCAATGCGGCAATTCTCTGCAATGATAGACTTGTCAACTGTAACCCCTTCTCCGATGTATGTGTCTTTCATTACAATGGAATCTCTGATAACGGCGTCTTTCCCAATGGTGACACCTGCGCCGATCACGGAGTTGTATACTTTGCCATAGACTTCCGTACCCTCTCCTATGATACTCTTCTCCACTACAGATTCGGCAGATAAATACTGAGGCTCAATGATATCGCTCTTCGTATATATCTTCCAATATTCTTCATATAAATTAAATTCGGGAATCAAATCCACCAGCTCCATATTTGCTTCCCAATAGGAACCTAAGGTTCCAACATCCTTCCAGTATCCATTATATTCATAGGCGAAAATCCGCTGTTGCTTTTCATGGCAGTATGGGATGATATGCTTTCCAAAGTCACATCCGCTCTGATCCTTTAACGCATACAGCGCTTCTTTTAACACCTTCCAGCTGAAAATATAGATACCCATGGATGCAAGGTTGCTTCTGGGCTCCTTCGGTTTTTCCTCGAAGTCCATTATCTTTTTGTTTTCATCTGCAATTACAATACCAAAACGACTCGCCTCTTCCATAGGAACCGGCATGGTAGCAATGGTAACATCCGCGTTATTTTCTTTATGAAATTCCAGCATCACCTCATAATCCATTTTATAAATATGGTCTCCTGAGAGGATCAATACATATTCCGGATTATAGTTTTCCATATAGGTCATATTCTGGAAAATCGCGTTGGCAGTTCCGCTGTACCACTCACTGTTGTCGCTCTTTTCGTAGGGCGGCAGCACGGTTACCCCTCCATTGTTACGATCTAAGTCCCAAGGAATACCAATCCCAATGTGCGTGTTAAGACGCAATGGCTGATACTGTGTCAGGACGCCTACTGTATCAATCCCAGAATTAATACAGTTGCTAAGCGGGAAGTCAATAATA
>CANQUZ010000144.1 GCA_947627165.1 uncultured Roseburia sp. | reverse complement strand
TGGGTGCTTTGCCAGTATAAAAGAAAAGAAGAAGCCCCGGACTGTACGCTACTACGGTTCGGGGCTTCATTCGTTGTCCAGATGGACTTGTTATTACGTTTTGCCTATCGGCATTATAGCATATGCAAAATCGGTTTGCAATATGTTTTGAAACTTTTAACTACCTAGCTGCAGAGACAATTCTTCCCACATTTCATAGCACGTTTCCAGTTCCTTTTGGCAGGCAGAACGTTTTTGGGAAAGATCGTTTAGTTTTGCGGAATTTACGGCGTTTTCCGGCCTTGCAAATTCCTCGTCGATTTCTGCTATCTGGGCTTCTAACCGGGCAATCTGTTCCTCGGTCTTTTTTAGCTGGTTTTCGATTTTTCGGATTTTTGCCTGCTGTGCTTTTTGCGTCTGCCAGTCCGCTTTGGAATCAGGCATTGCATCTGCATCCGCTGTCCGAACCGCGTTTTTTTCCTTAGAATCCCCCACGAAAATTCTTGTCAGCGCTTCTCGCTTTTCCAAATAATAGTCGTAATTGCCGCCATAGCTTACAAGGGTCTCTCCCGTCAGTTCTAAAATCCTTGTGGCTGTCTGATTGATAAAATAACGGTCATGGGAAACAAATAATACCGTTCCTGTATACCGGTTTAAAGCCGATTCTAAAATCTCTTTGGACGTAATATCCAGATGGTTGGTAGGCTCGTCCAAAATCAGAAAATTTGCCTCGGAAAGCATCAGTTTTGCCAGAGAGACGCGTCCCCTCTCCCCGCCGCTCAAATCCCCGATACGTTTAAAGACGTCATCCTCGGTAAACAAAAATGCCGCCAGCACGTTTCTGATTTTTGTCTGGTTTAATCCGGGATAGGCATCTGCAATTTCCTCAAAGATGGTTTTTTCCATGTGGAGCAGCTGGTGCTCCTGGTCATAATATCCAATATGGACATTGGCGCCCAAAGTAACGCTCCCGGCATCCGCCTCCGTCAGGTCGTTAATTATCTTTAAGATTGTCGTCTTTCCTGTGCCGTTGCTCCCAATCAGCGCGACCCGCTCTCCCCTTTTTAGCTCAAAAGAAATGTCGGAAAATAATTGTAGGGGCGGATAAGCCTTTGCTAAATGCTCCACCGCCAATACGTCATTTCCGCTGATTACGTTGGGTTCTAAGGAAAGTTTGATATCGGTATTTTCCTCCACCGGCTTTTCCAAGCGATGGACTTTCTCTAACATTTTCTCCCTGCTCTCCGCCCGCTTGATGGATTTTTCCCGATTGAACGATTTTAATTTTTCAATGACTTCTTCCTGATGTTTGATTTCCCTCTGCTGATTTGCATACTGCTTTAGCAAATCTTCCCGCACTTTCGCTTTCTTTCGGGCAAAATCTGTGTAGTTTCCCTGATAAACCCTTGATTTATGCTGGAAAATCTCAATGACCTTCGTCACGACCCGATCCAGAAAGTATCGGTCATGGGACACAATTATCACAGCCCCCTTATAATTGATCAGTAAATTTTCCAGCCAACGGATGGATTCCATATCCAGATGGTTCGTCGGCTCGTCCAGGAGCAGGACGTCCGGTTTTGTTACCAGGAGCTTTCCCAGGGAGACGCGGGTTTTCTGCCCCCCGGAAAGCCCGTCCATTGTTTTATGAAACTCCTCTTCCGCAAATCCAAGGCCTTTTAGGATGCCGGTCACTTCGCTGCGGCAGGTGTATCCCCCCATCAATTCAAATTCATGGCTTAACTTATGGTAGACCTCCAGCAGTTTTTCCAATTCCTCTCCTGCAAGATGGTTCATCTCCCGCTCCATGTCACGGAGCTTTTCCTCCATCTCAAGGATCTCTTTTCGCGACGAAAGCACTTCCTCATAAATTGTGCTGCCGCCGGAAATGTCCTGGTACTGCGCCAGATAGCCGATGGTCCTGTCCTTTGCCAGGATGACCTCTCCCTCATCGGCTGCCTCTTCCCCCATCATAATTTTCAGCAGCGTGGACTTGCCGGCGCCATTGATGCCGACAATCGCCGCCTTTTCACTTGCCTCTATGTGAAAACTGACGTCCTTTAATATTTCGTCCGTCCCAAAGGACTTCGAGATATTCTGACATGATAAAATCATCTTAACTGTTCCTCTAATGTTTCTCTGATTGCCTTAATAAAATCCTGGCTGTTTAACACCACCGGATTTGGGATGGTGGTGATGAGCGCAAGGTCCTTCGTCATTTTGCCATCCTCAATGGTTTTGATACAAGCCTGTTCCAATTTTTCCGCAAATTCCGCCAGCTCACGGTTGCCATCCAATTCTCCCCGTTTCTTTAAGGCTCCTGTCCATGCGAAAATAGTCGCCACAGAGTTTGTGGAAGTCTCCTCTCCCTGCAGGTGTTTGTAATAGTGGCGCTGCACCGTGCCGTGAGCCGCCTCATACTCATAGTACCCTTCCGGGGACACCAATACGGAGGTCATCATGGCGAGGGAGCCAAAAGCACTGGAAACCATGTCGCTCATGACATCGCCGTCATAGTTTTTGCAGGCCCAGATATAGCCGCCCTCCGACTTCATGACTCTGGCTACGGCATCATCAATCAGCGTATAGAAATAGGTGATGCCCGCCTCTTCAAATTTGCCTTTATATTCCCGGTCGAAAATTTCCTGGAAGAGATCTTTAAAAGTATGGTCATACTTTTTGGAGATGGTATCCTTCGTCGCAAACCATAAATCCTGTTTTGTGTCTAACGCATAGTTAAAGCAGCTCCTTGCAAAGCTTTCAATGGAATCGCACAGGTTATGCTGCCCCTGGATGATTCCGGCGCCGGTAAAATTGTGTATCAGTTCCCTTGTTTCCGTCCCGTCCTCTGCGGTATAAACCAATTCGCATTTCCCCGCTCCCGGAATCTTCATTTCCGCCGCCTTGTAAACATCCCCGTAAGCATGGCGCGCGATCGTAATAGGCTTTTTCCAGTTCTTTACGCACGGCTCAATCCCTTTTACGATAATGGGCGCGCGGAACACGGTTCCGTCTAACATGGCACGGATGGTTCCGTTGGGGCTTTTCCACATCTCTTTCAGGTCATATTCCTCCATGCGGGCCGCATTTGGGGTAATGGTGGCGCATTTTACCGCAACGCCATATTTCTTCGTAGCGTTGGCGGAGTCTGCCGTAACCTGATCATTCGTTTCATTGCGGTGCTCTAACCCAAGATCGTAATATTCGGTGTTCAGCTCAATATAGGGGGATAACAGCTCATCCTTGATGAACTGCCAGAGGATTCTGGTCATTTCGTCTCCGTCCATCTCAACTAAAGGTGTCGTCATTTTGATTTTTTCCATTGTTTTGTCCTGCCTTTCCAGTTTATGGTTTTAAACTATACACGTTTTTCTTTTTTTGTCAATGAATCTTCGGGTTTCTTCATTTAGGCACCGCGATATTCATAAGGATCTCCGATTCTCTGTCCATGGTGACGGACTGATACCCGAAAGCCGCAATGGCCTCCTCCGCCGCTTTCGCCAACGCTTTCCGCACATTTCCATTCTCCTGCGCATAAATCTCCGTTTCCTTCGGCGGAGCATAGATGATTCGTAGGATATACGCCTTTTCCGTCTCTTCGATCACAGCGGCAATCCGGTACTCCCCGCAGCATATTTTGACGGCTTCAATCACCACCTGTATCATGTAATGGATTTCGTTCATCTTCTGCGGAATCACCGGCGCATCAAATTTCTTCCTGAGCTGAAACGTCCTGTTGCTGCCATGCTCATGGTACTTCTCATACAGGCATTTCTCAATGTGTTCAAAGTCCCCGTCCGAATCTATCATGGTCTTCATATAAGTGTCTAACAGCCAGTCGTACCAGTCTTTCAGCTGCACTTCCATCTCCGGGCCTAAGTTTCCGGATTCGACGTTGGTGTTTGCCATTTTCAGCAATACCGCCTTGATGCGCTCATAGTTAAAATATGTCACCTGCCACTCAATTTCTAACTCTTTGATATCCTGCTCTGTCGCAGACAAGCCGCGGCAGAACGCCGCCTCTTCCTGATGGAGCCTCTCACGCATCTCCTTGTAGGCAATGCTGGCATTGATGGGAGCGATCAAGTCGTCCGCAATCCGGCAGGGTTTGATGATGACTTTAAAGGTTTTGCATTGGTTCATACATTCCACGGTTTCTGCAATCCGGTTTGCATCCGTCATCGCTACGCGCACCGTCTCCGGCGAAAGGATTTTAATCACGGAAAATAATTCCGCGCCCGTCATCACATTCAATTCTAAAGAACTGATAAAGACGTCCACCCTGCGGCTCTCTACGATTTCAATGCCGTGCTCCGGAAGCGAAGTGAGTTCATATTCAAAATCTTTATCCACGGAATCTAAGATGGCATGAATGCGTTCCGCATTTACTTCATCCGGTTCCACAATTACGACAAAATATCTTTTTTCCTCCATGTTTTTCCAACCTTTCTTCTCCTGTCTGTAACTCTCTTCTGATATCATATCAAAATCTTATCCGTATCACAATCTTTTTCAAAATAATGTAACACATCTTTTGCCGCCACATATGATACAGTGTAAAAACTTTTTGGAGGTAAAAACATGAGTGATTTAGCTGCAACAAACTGTGGCAATAGTTCTTGCAATGATGGAGGATGCAGTTCTATCCTTTGGATCATCCTTCTGTTATCCTGCTGCAACGGAAATGGAAACGGAAGTTTCTTAAGCAACAACAATGGATGCGGCGGAAATGACTGCCTTTGGATCATCCTCTTGCTGCTCTTCTGCGGCGGATGCGGCAATGGCGGAAACGGCTGCGGCTGCGGTTTCTAATAGCAGACTTTAAAAGCTTGAGACGAATCTCTCTCCTGACAAAATGTTAAAAAAAGCGGCGGCTGCCATAAACCGGGCGGCCGCCGCTTTTTCTAAGTTCTCCCCCTCTTCTTTTTTCCCGCATCCCCCTTTTTGCATTCTTTCCGTATCTTCTGGTATACCTGGCATTCTTCCGGCACTTTTTTTCGTTTGACGCATTCCTCATCTATTTCATAGACGCTGTTGTCCTCTATCACTAGCATAGGAGCTCCATCCTTTCTTCCCTGTTCGGGGATTTTCCCCGCTACTATTCTATGTCCCCTCTGTCATAAAGAACCTTTTCCACTCATAGACTGAAAGAAAAAGGTCTATTGCTATGGAAGAAATGAATATCACGCCCTTTGATTCTATGACCCAGACGAGGGAACTGCAGATGCTCAAGACGGCGATTCCCTACATGAAAGGGAAACAAAAAAAGCAATTTGCCATATTAATAAAATATATGGAACTGCAGAATACGCTTCAGCTGTTTTCCCAGGAAGACAGCGCGCTATCTATGTGTTCTGCGGACGAGGAGGAACATACCATGATTCCTATGTTAAACGAAATCCGCAGATTCTGCTCGCAGAAGGAGCTGGAAACCATTGATATGCTGACCAATCTGCTTTCCATGATGGAAACTTACGAAACCATTTTTTCTTAAGAAAGGATGAACTATGGACTACGACTTTTTAAGCAATAACCCTCTGTTAAAGGAAATGTCCCCGGAAAAGATACAGTTTCTGATGAATTTCGCCTCCGCCAAAAAGCCTACGGACATCAAAGAGATGATGCCTTTTCTGCTTGGGACTATGAATTCCGCAAAAGAAAACCAGATCCGTTTTACAGATCCGGAAACAGAGCTTTTGATTCGCATTTTAAAGCAAAATATGTCGCAGGAAGATGCCGATAAGGCGGATAAAATGATCTCACTGATGCAGGGCAGGCGGCGCCACTAGGACGCCGCCTGTCACCAGATGGATGCCACATTCACTTCTAAAACCTTGTCGATGGGCGCCGATGCCTTTCCAATCCCGTCGGTGCTCTCAAAATATTT
>CANQUZ010000143.1 GCA_947627165.1 uncultured Roseburia sp. | reverse complement strand
ACCTTCTGGCATTTGTCCGGATCGTGGTGGTTGACCACCACGGCCTCCTGATTGACCTTTAAGAAACCGTTGTCCACTTTTCCGATTCCGATGCGGCCGACATATTCATTGTAATCAATGGTGCTGATTAAGACCTGAGTATTGGCTTCCGGATCGCCTTCCGGCGCGGGAATATAGTCAATAATCGTTTCAAAGAGAGGGGTTAAATCCTTCCGGTTGTTAATCAGTTCGTGAATTTCCCGAACCGCATACCCCTCCCTTGCGGAAGCGAAGAGGAACGGGCAGTCTAATTGTTCATCGGAAGCGTCCAAATCCATAAATAACTCCAGCACTTCATCCACCACCTCGTTAGGGCGCGCTTCCGGGCGGTCTACCTTATTTAAGCAGACAATGACCGGCAGGGAAAGCTCTAAGGCTTTCATCAGGACAAACTTCGTCTGGGGCATAACGCCCTCAAAGGCATCTACTACAAGAATGACGCCGTTGACCATTTTTAAGACGCGCTCTACCTCGCCGCCAAAATCCGCGTGCCCCGGCGTATCAATAATGTTAATCTTTACGCCATGATAAGTAATCGCCGTATTTTTAGAAAGGATGGTGATGCCCCGTTCCCTTTCCAGGTCATTGGAGTCCATGACGCGTTCCTGGACTTCCTGATTTTCGCGGAACACGCCGCTTTGTTTCAGCAGTTCATCCACCAAAGTCGTTTTGCCGTGATCGACATGGGCGATAATGGCAATGTTCCGGACATCTTCACGTTTTATGTTCATATGCAAACTCTCTCTTTCCTTTTTATAAATAGTAACAGTTCAGCCCATGCCATTCGCAATCCCGCACTACGTGCTTCAAAACTTACTATCGTAAGCGGATTGCTCATGAACGGACGTTCTGCTCATAAGCAGTCTCGTATACTCATTCATGCAAGCATGATTCGCCTAGGGGACTGCTTATGGCTGAACTGTTACTATAAATATTCGCATTTTGTATTCGTATCTTGACGCGACAAACAGGCTTTTTTCCATGCGAATATAGGTCAAAAAACCAGTTTATACATTGTATCACATTTTAAAAATAACACAAGATTAAAAAAATGACAAAATCTTGCAAGACAATGTAATTCTTATCGACACGTTGCACGAAAATCTTTCCTTCTTTCGTGGTAAAACTAATATGTCAGGCAGACCGCACCAAAAACACAAGAAAAAAGAAAGAGCAAAAGCAAGTGTGCGGGATAGAGGAAGGGAGAAAAATTCATGGCAGATAAAATTTTTGAAAACAACCAGGTGTCGATCGTTGGAGAAATCGTTTCAGATTTCCGGTTTAGTCACGAAGTATACGGGGAAGGATTCTATATGGTGGATGTTGCAGTGAACCGCCTGAGCAGCTATATGGACTACATACCCCTGATGATTTCGGAAAGGCTGATTGATGTAACCGGAAACTTTATCGGACAGAGCATTTATGTGACAGGGCAGTTCCGCTCCTTCAACCGGCACGAGGAAAAGAAAAACCGTCTGGTACTGTCGGTATTTGTGCGGGAACTGGAATTTTTGGATGAGATGTCGGAGGAAGTGAAAAGCAATCAGATTTTTCTGGACGGCTATATCTGTAAAGAACCGATTTACCGGAAAACTCCGCTGGGACGGGAAATTGCGGACTTATTGATTGCGGTAAACCGCTCTTATGGGAAATCCGATTATATCCCCTGCATTTGCTGGGGCAGGAATGCAAGATTTGCGTCCGGCTTTGACGTCGGCGGCCATGTGCAGGTTTGGGGCAGAATCCAGAGCCGGGAATATGTGAAAAAGATTTCGGAAAACGAAACGGAAAAGAGAGTAGCCTATGAGGTTTCCGTGAGCAAAGTGGATTTTTTAGAGGATTTGGATTGACAGTGAGGATAGATAGTGCTATTCTCTTAGAAAAGAGATACATATGCTGGATAGAGGTTGCGTACTTCATGAGTCGCTTTTCGGATGTGGCAGACGCAGGGGAAGAAAAGCAAAAGGGGAGCACGCCGAAAGGATTTATCTTCTGCAGATAGATGCCTTGGGCATAAAGTGAAAAACTTTATGACTGTCATCTTTTTATGAGGTGGGGAGCTATCGGTTTTTATTACAGAAGGATCAGAACCATAAGCCGACTCGCCATGAGTTGGCTTTTTTGCGTTAGGAGGAGATGCCATGTCTATTTTTAAAGGCGCCGGTGTGGCGATTGTCACGCCAATGAAAGCAAATGAAGAAGTAAATTATGAAAAATTAGAAGAGCTGATCGAGTTCCAGATTCAGGAGGGGACCGACTGCATCATCATTGCGGGGACGACCGGAGAGAGCTCTACCTTAACGACAGAGGAGCACTCCGCCGTGATTAAGGCGGCAGTGGAATTTACCAAACACCGCGTTCCCGTAGTGGCGGGAACCGGCTCAAACTGTACGAGAGAAGCGGTGCATCTGTCCCAGGAGGCGGAGCGGGCAGGCGTAGACGGGCTTTTGGCAGTAACGCCCTATTACAATAAGGCAACCCAGGGCGGCCTGTTTGATTATTACAAAAAGATTGCGGATGCCGTAAAGCTGCCGATTATTATGTATAATGTGCCGGGCAGGACAGGCTGCAATATCCAGCCGGAAACGGCGGCAAAGCTGTACCGGGAAGTGGAAAACATTGTTGGAATCAAAGAGGCTTCCGGGAATGTGGCGCAGGCGGCAAAGGCCATGTATCTTACGGATGGGAAATTAGATCTGTATTCCGGCGAGGACGGCATTGTCGTGCCGCTGATGGCAATCGGCGCTATCGGGGTGATTTCCGTGTGGTCAAATATTGCCCCCAGGGATGTGCATGAAATGTGCATGGCTTTTTTGAATGGAGACACAAAAAAGGCGATGGAGATCCAGCTGAAAGCCCAGCCTTTAATTGATGCCTTATTTAGCGAGGTGAATCCGATTCCGGTGAAGATGGCGCTCAACCTCATGGGGATGGAAGCAGGCCCCTTACGCTCACCGCTGACCGAGATGACGGAGGACGGCACTGCAAAGCTGAGAAAAGCCATGAAAGAATACGGATATGATATTGCATAGGGAGCCACGCGATAGCATGTGCGGAGCACATGGTATAATAATGAGGAAAGTGCTGCCGACGCTTGCGGCGGGCAGCATTTGACGAGTATCACCATCGAGACGGCAGTCGAGATGGTATAGTTTCCAGGGAAAAAGAAAGGAAAAGAGGTCAGACAACATTATGATAAAAGCAATGATAAACGGCTGCAACGGCAGGATGGGGCAGGTGATTTCCGCTATCTGCAAAGAGGATGACGGAATAGAAATCGTGGCAGGCGTTGATTTATATGACGGGATAACGAATGATTACCCGGTGTTTCCGAATATTTCAGTCTGCGACGTAAAAGCGGATGTGCTGATTGATTTTTCAAGCGCCAGCGCCGTGGACGACTTATTGGTATACAGCGTGGACAAACAAATACCGACAGTGCTCTGCACCACAGGGCTTTCGGAGGAACAGATTGCCCATGTGTGCAGGGCGGCGGAAAAAATTGCGATTTTAAAATCCGCCAATATGTCAATGGGAATCAATACCCTGATGGAACTGCTGAAACAGGCGGCTTCCATTTTAGCACCCGCCGGATTTGACATGGAGATTGTGGAAAAGCACCATAACCAGAAATTAGATGCGCCCAGCGGCACTGCGTTGGCACTGGCGGATTCTATGAACGGGGCTTTAGGAAACACCTACAGCTACAATTACGACAGGAGCAAAGAGCGGAAAAAACGAGAAAAATACGAGATTGGAATCTCGGCAGTTCGCGGCGGCAGCATTGTAGGAGAGCATGAAGTGATTTTTGCAGGTCTTGACGAAGTCATCACATTCCAGCATACGGCGTATTCCCGGAATGTATTCGCCAAAGGCGCGGTGGAGGCTGCAAAATTTTTGGCGGACAAACCGGCAGGACTGTATGACATGAGCGATGTAATCAAATTTACGATAGCAGGCGGCAACCGTTAACTGGCGAAAGGAACGAACATCCGAAAAAAAGACGCGTCGCGGAAGAGTGAGGGGAAAAACAAAAATGGAGCTGTCAATTTACCAAAAAAAAGAGACATTAAAACAATATCTTAAAGAATTAGGAAGCGTCGCCGTGGCATTTTCCGGCGGCGTGGATTCCACGTTTCTGTTAGCAGTCGCCCACGAGGTCTTAGGGGATAAGGCGATTGCCGTCACAGTGGAGTCTGCCTTTGTCCCACAGCGGGAGGCGAAGGAAGCGCGGGAATTTTGCAAAAGCAGAGGGATCGTACAGTATATCTGCCCGGTGGAAGAATTAGAGATAGAGGGAATCCGGCATAATCCCAAAAACCGTTGTTACCTATGTAAAAGCAGAACCTTTGTAGAAATTAAGAAGATCGCAGAGGAACATGGAATTGCCTGGGTGGCGGAAGGTTCCAATATGGACGACAACGGCGATTACCGTCCGGGACTTCAGGCAGTGGCGGAATTAGGCATCAAAAGCCCATTGCGTGAGGCTGGACTCTACAAACAGGAAATCAGGGAACTTTCCAAAGAAATGCAGCTGCCCACTTGGGAAAAACCGGCGTTTGCCTGTCTTGCCTCTCGTTTTGTATATGGGGAAGAGATTACCAGAGAAAAGCTCCGCATGATCGAACAGGCAGAGCAGCTGCTGTTAGACCATGGCATCCGCCAGTTTAGGGTGCGTATCCATGGAACGCTGGCGCGAATCGAAGTGCCGGCGGAGCAGCTAGACCTGCTCGTGAGACCGGAGATCCGAAAAGATATCGTAACAAAATTCAAAGAATACGGATTTACTTATGTTTCCTTGGATTTGGAGGGATACCGCATGGGAAGCATGAATCAAACGATAGAAAAGACGTCCTGAAAGGCAGAAGGACGGACAGACGATAGACAGGAAGGATCATTGTTATGCTGATTGGAAATCATTTGACATCATCAAAGGGTTATACTGCCATGGGGAAGATGGCAGTTTCCTTAGATGCCAATACCTTTGCGTTTTTTACCAGAAATCCCAGAGGCGGAGCGGCAAAAAAGATAGACTTGGCGGACGTAGAAACGTTTTTGGACTATGAGAAAGAGCATTCTTTCGGCAGATTGGTGGCTCATGCGCCCTATACGATGAATCTCTGCGCGGCGAAAGAGGATGTGCGCAATTTTTCCAGGGAAACCATTGCAGATGATTTAAAACGTATGGAATATACGCCGGGAAATTATTATAATTTCCATCCCGGCTCCCATGTGGGGCAGGGGGCGGAAACAGGGATAGCGCTGATAGCAGAGGCGCTCAATGAAGCGCTCACGCCGCAGCAGTCCACCATCGTACTGCTTGAGACAATGGCTGGGAAGGGCACGGAGGTGGGACGGAGCTTTGAAGAGCTGCGTAGCATCTTAGAGAAAGTGGAATTGCAGGAAAAGATGGGCGTCTGCTTTGATACCTGTCATGTCTGGGATGCCGGCTACGACATTGTAAATCATTTGGATGAAGTATTGGAGGAATTTGACCGCGTCATTGGGTTAGACAGGCTGTATGCGGTGCATTTTAATGACAGTATGAATGCGTGTGGCTCCCACAAAGACCGCCACGCCCGGATAGGAGAGGGCTGCATCGGATTGGAGGCAATGAAGCGGGTGGCGCTCCACCCCCTGTTAGCGGGCCGTCCCTTTATTCTGGAGACTCCCAATGATGACGAGGGGTATCGGAGGGAAATTGCCCTGGTACGGAGCTGGGCGTCGGAATAAGCCAAAGGTTCAAAGAGAAATTTAAAAAGTAAAAAATTAATTGCAACTATTGGCACTGTATGCTATAATTCTATTCACATCAATGCGAAAATAAATTG
>CANQUZ010000142.1 GCA_947627165.1 uncultured Roseburia sp. | reverse complement strand
ACCCAACCGATAAGCCCGTCAGGATAATAGGCGTGGCGTAATAGAATACCTGCCCTACCCCTTTGCTGCCATGAGTCAAAGGGCCTGTTACAATGGTAAAAAACCCAACGCCCGCCTCGGCGGGATTGCTTGCCAGCAAAATCAGGAAGCCTACTGCAAGGCCCACCGCCACAGCGAACAGAGAAGATAAAAACCCGATGTAGTCTTTTTTACGTTTCATGCTGTGCCGCCTCCTTCCGTTTTGAGCCTGACATATAAAGACCTAATTCCTGTATGGTAGTTTCCTTCGGTTTCAAATCCGCCACTAGTTCTCCCTCATAAATGACAAGAATGCGGTCGCTCAAATTCATGACTTCCTCTAATTCCAAGGAGACTAACAGAACGCCTGCCCCGCTGTCCCGCTCCTTTACAATCTGCTTGTGAATAAACTCAATGGCTCCCACGTCAAGGCCTCTGGTGGGCTGCACCGCCACAAGGATTTCCGGTTTCTTGGAAAGTTCCCTGGCAATAATTGCGTTCTGCTGGTTCCCTCCGGACATACTTCTCACCGGAGTGGCAGCGCCCTGGCCGCTTCGGATATCATAGGTCCGGATCAATTCCTCCGCATAGGCTCCTACCGCTTCCTGCTTAATAACGCCGTGTCTCTGGAAGCGGGGTTCAAAATAGTCCTGCAACACCAGATTTTCCTCAAGGGAAAAATCCAGCACCAGCCCGTGTTTATGGCGATCTTCGGGGATGTGGGACATACCATGGGTGTTCCGGTAGCGGATGGATTTTTTCGTCACATCCTCCCCCTTTAAAACAATATGCCCATCGTCCGCCTTTATCATACCAGTAACCGCCTCCACAAGCTCCGTCTGCCCGTTTCCGTCGATGCCTGCGATGCAGACGATCTCGCCTCTTCTGACCTGGAAGCTGATATGTTTGATGATATCTCTGGTGTGTCCCTGTTTCCTGGCTTTCACCACGAGATCTTTCACTTCCAGAACCACGTCTTTCGGCTCTGACTCGGACTTTTCTACGGTGAGGCTTACCTTGTGGCCCACCATCATTTCCGAAAGTTTTTCCTTGTCTGTGTCCGCCACTTCCACCGTTCCAATATAGGCGCCGCGGCGCAATACGGAGCAGCGGTCCGCCACTGCCTTGATTTCATTTAATTTGTGGGTGATAAAGATAACCGACTTGCCTTCTTTTACCAGCTTTCGCATAATATTCATCAGCTCGCTGATTTCCTGGGGCGTCAGCACTGCCGTAGGTTCGTCAAAAATCAGGATATCGTTATCCCGATATAGCATCTTTAAGATTTCCACTCTCTGCTGCATTCCCACGGTAATATCCTGCACTTCCGCATCCGGATCCACTAATAAATGGTATTTTTGGCTTAACTCCATTACCTTTTCCCTGGCTTTTTTCATTTCCAACAGGCCGTGCCTGGTATCCTCGTTCCCCAGTACAATGTTTTGCAATACCGTGAAGTTATGCACCAGCTTAAAATGCTGATGCACCATGCCGATTCCCAGGGCATTGGCGTCAAGGGGATTTTGGATTTTCACTTCCTTTCCCCTTACTTTGATACATCCCCCCTCAGGCTGATACAGCCCAAAAAGCACACTCATCAGGGTAGATTTTCCGGCTCCGTTTTCTCCTAACAGGGCGTGTATCTCCCCCTTTTTTATCCGGAGCGTAATGTGGTCATTTGCAATAATCCCAGGAAATTCCTTGGTAATGTCTAACATTTCAATCACATAATCCGTCTGTTTCTCCATTCGTTCCCATCTCCCTAATCTCTATTGACTGCACCCGGCCCACTTTGCCTTAAGAGAAAAGGGACGCTGATAGAAGCGCCCCTCCCTTTGCTGACAAACCTTATTCCACTTCGTTTACAGTCACCTTTTTCAGACCAAGATCACTGATTTCTTTATCTGTGTCATTATTAATCTGGATATTTCCGGCAACGATGGAACCGTAAATATTGTCATAATCTTCCTGGGTGAATGTCTCGAATTTTGAGGATTCCATCGGAAGGCCCACGCCGTTGTTTGCGGCGTTGAACACAGCCGTCTTTCCACCCTGGAACGTACCGTCGTATACAGATTTTACGGCATCGTATACGGAATTGGACAGCATCTTCATAGCGGAAGTGATGACGGTGTCTGACTCAGAGGACTGATCCACATCCACGCCGATGACCTTTGCTCCCTCAGAAGCTTCTGCTGCCGCCATCACGGAGTTACCTACGGAACCGCCGCAGGCAAAAATCACTTCTGTGCCCGCCTGATACCAGGAAGCCGCCATAGCCTGAGCCTCCGGAGTAGCGTCAAAGGATCCGGTGTAGTAATAGGTCACTTCCACGCCGTCAACGCCCATCTCCTCTGCCGCATAATCAGCGCCTGCAAGGAATCCGTAGCCGTACCGGATAACTGCCGGAAGCGCCATGCCGCCCATGAAGCCAAGTTTGGTATATCCGTCTTTGACTGCCGCATATCCTGCCAGGAAGCCAGCCTCGTCCTCCTGATAAAGGATTGGCATCGTATTTTCTGATGTGCTGTAATTATAGTCTGCATCATGAGGCTCACCGTCTACTAACACAAAGTGTACATCCGGATAGGTATCCTGCACCGCATAGATGGGCTCCTCAAACAGGAATCCGGGGCAGACAATGGTTTTTGCGCCTCCCTCAATGGCTAATTCAATGGTTTCAATAAAAGAATCGGTGGTTGCTTCTGCAGATTTATAATACTTGGAAGCAATTCCGCTCTCCTGGGAATATCTCTGAACGCCTTCCCAGGAACCCTGGTTGAACGATTTATCATCAATCGTTCCAACGTCGATGACAAGCGCAAGCTCATAGCCCTCCGCCGTATTCTCCTCTGCCTGTGTGCTCTCAGAGCTTTCTGAAGCATCTCCTGATTCGTCATTGCCCTGCGCCTCATCCGCTGCGGCAGCGCCGTTATCCTGGACAGCGCCGGCTTCTGAGTTGCCGCATCCTGTAAACAGGGAAGCGGTCATTGCCCCTGCCAACAGTAAACTCATGACTTTCTTTTTCATAATTTTTTCCTCCTGTATTATGTGCTTGTGAACCAGAGCGGCATATCCGCTCTGCCGTGCGCCGGAAACATCGTGCAACGCTCCCTTGTCTGCGCACTGTGCTTCATAATCCTTTATAAAAAATAAAACCCTCGGATGTCTTTCTTAAGGAAACATTGAGAGTTCTACATTTTATAAGCCGATAGTCGGACTCGAACCGACGACCTACGCATTACGAATGCGTTGCTCTACCAACTGAGCCATATCGGCGTATTTATGCGGCATACATTTTTTAAATGAGCCATACAACGAATATTATAGCAAAATTTTTTCAAATTGCAAGATCTTATTTTTAAAAAATGACGATATTTTTATACATTTTTTTGGCATAAATTCCAATTTCCCCTTGCCGCCGCAGTTTTACTGTGTTAATATATGGATGTAGTTTTATTTCAGGACTTTCCCATCATTGATTACTGCTATTTCAGGCAGAATTACCTTTCTCCTGTTGTGACAGGAGGTCTTATGACATATCAGGAATTTAAACAGCGTATCTTGGAAACCTTACAGCGGGAACTCGGCGCTTCCGCCGCCGTCACGATTCAGGACGTTCTTAAAAATAACGACACCCACTTAGACGGCCTGACCGTCTTTTTGGAGGGCTGCAACGCATCTCCCACCGTTTATCTGGATTATTATTACAGGCAATACCAAAACGGGAAGGCTTTCCGGGAAATTATGCAGGACATTTTAACCATTTACCGGGACAACATCCCGGAGTCCAACATCGACATTTCTTTTTTTACCTCATACGACAAAGTCAAAACGCAGATTGTCTTTAAACTCATCAACTACGACAGGAATCGGGAACTGCTGCGCAACATCCCCCACTTTCGCTTCTTAGACCTCGCGCTGGCGTTCAACTGTCTGATAAAAACCACGCATACCGACCTTGCGACCATCCTCATCCAAAACCGCCACCTGTCCTTTTGGAACATCACCAAGCATGACCTCTATTCCCTGGCGATGGAAAATACGCCCAAATTGTTGCAATACGATCTGCGGAATATGGCGGACGTCTTAAAGGAATTGTTCTGCGCCGACAGTTTGCCCGAAGATTTTTCCGCAAATCTCCCCTGCCCTATGTATGTGCTCTCCAATCAGGTGAAGCTGAACGGCTCTATCTGCATCCTCTACCAAAATCTTCTGCATGATTTTGCCGAACGCTTAGGCAGCGACCTTTATATCCTGCCCAGCAGCGTCCATGAAGTGTTGATTATCCCGTCAGACAAAAGCCATTCCTATGAAGAATTGTCGGATATGGTGCGGGAAGTCAATGCCACCCAGCTTGCGAAGGAAGAAATCTTATCGGACCACGTTTACTATTATTCCAGGGAGCGGGATACACTGACGATGTAACCCCTCTTTCAGCTCCCTGAAACTCCAGGATTCGTATGGATTTGCAAACTCGGTGCGGGAAACGCTGATAAGAGCGTTTCCCTGAAAGTTCCAATGCCCGTCATCCGTTATGCGAAGTCAGTCCGTCCCCAAGCAGATTATCATACATCTTTCCGTACTCTAAGACCGATTTTTCCCACGAAAAATCCTGCTGCATTCCGCGTTCCGCTAACTGGTTCCAGTCCGCCCGCTTTCCATAATAGACGCTCAAAGCATACCGTATGGTATTGAGCATCTCATGGGCATTATAATTTGCAAAGGAAAAACCGGTTCCCTCTTTGGTATACTCGTTGTATGGCTCCACCGTATCCTTCAGTCCCCCCGTCTCCCGGACAATGGGGATTGTTCCATAACGCAGGCTCATCAGCTGGCTCAACCCGCAGGGTTCAAATAGAGAAGGCATCAAAAACCCATCGCAGGCAGCGTAAATCTTGTGCGCAATGTCTTCTGAATATCCAATGGTGACGCTGAATTTCTGCGGATACTTATCCGCAAAATACCGCAGCATATCCTGATACCGGTTTTCTCCGGTCCCTAATACCACAAACTGTATTTTCTCCCGCTCTAACATCTCATCCATAATGTAGGCAATCAGATCAAACCCTTTCTGATCCGTCATACGAGACACCATTCCCATGAGATATACCTTGTCATTCTCCGGAAGCCCTAAAAGCCGCTGTAACCTGACCTTATTCTTTGCCTTTCCCGCCACAAAGTCCGAGCTGTCAAAATGCGCGTCTATGTAAGGGTCTGTCTTCGGATCGTATTCCCTGTAATCAAGCCCGTTTAAAATGCCGTAGAGTTTATTTCGGCAGGCATACAGGAGGCCGTTTAACCCCTCGCCGCCTTCCGGCGTCGTGATTTCATAAGCGTAGGAGGGGCTCACAGTGGTCACGGCGTCCGCATAGACAATGCCGCCTTTTAAGTAATTCGCCTCCCCATACGCCTCTAATTTATCGGATGTAAAGATTTGCCTTGGAAGCCCTGTGATATCCATCACGGCAGATAAGGTCCACCTTCCCTGGAACTTTAAATTATGGATGGAGAATACGGTTTTGATTCCTGCATAATAACGCTCGTCTCCATAAAGCGTCCGCAAGAACACGGGCACCAGTCCGGTCTGCCAGTCGTGGCAGTGAATGATGTCCGGACAGAAATCAATATAAGGCAGCGCCTCTAAAACAGCCTTGGAAAAATAGGCGAATTTTTCGACGTCTTCATAAATGTTGTTATAGGGCATACTGCCCGCAAAGTAAAACTCATTGTCCACCAGATAATAAGTGATGCCCTCGTACTCTGTCTCAAATATCCCGGCATACTGCTCCCTCCAGCTCAGATGCACATAAAAATGGCACAAAAAACGAAGCTGTCCTTTCCACTTCTCTTCCATGCAGGCATATTTCGGCAGGATGACGCGGACGTCGTA
>CANQUZ010000141.1 GCA_947627165.1 uncultured Roseburia sp. | reverse complement strand
TCCATACTCATTCGCCTTACAGGTAACCGGGTCATCCCAGTGTCCGCAGGTACACGCCGCTTCACAGAGTGCCGGACATACCCGGGACGTAAACTCCGGAAAGTTATTCGTTTTCTTTAAGCGGTTGTACGCCTGCTGCCAGTTTCCGGTATAGACAAGGTCGTTCCACTCCGGAACCAGGTTGTTCAGCGGGCAGCCGCTGGTCATCCCCATCAGCTCCACGCCGGCCTGGCAGAAAGGAACGCCGCAGTTCATACATCTGGCGCCCTGAATCTGCTGCCTTTCCTTAGAAAGCGGCGTGTGGAACTCATTAAAGTGTTTCACACGCTCTTTTGGCGCGTCCGCTTTTGCATTTTCTCTGTCATAATCCATAAATCCAGTTGGTTTTCCCATATTTCCTCTCATTCCGCCGCCGGAGGGCGGCTTTTCCATCCTTAACGCTAGTTTTTTGTGTTTGCAAAAAATGCTTCTATCTGTGCCTGCTCAGAAGACAGACCTTTTTCTTCCATCTGAACAATCGCCATGAGCATACGGTTATAGTCATATGGAACTACCTTTTTGAATTTCGGCAGGTATTGGCTGAAGTTGTCTAAAATCTCTTTTCCTTTTTCCGAATTTGTCAGGGCAACGTGCTCCCCTATGATGTCTTTCAACTCCATAACATCGTATTTATTGGAAACTTCCTCAGAGAATACCATCTCTTTGTTGATTCTGGTGTATAAGTCGTTATCCTCATCTAAGACATAAGCAATACCGCCGCTCATGCCGGCTGCAAAGTTTTTGCCTGTTTTCCCGAGGATTACCACGCGTCCGCCCGTCATGTACTCGCATCCATGGTCGCCAACGCCCTCTGCGACTGCGGTTGCGCCGGAGTTGCGGACGCAGAACCGCTCGCCTGCCACGCCGCTGATAAAGGCTTTTCCGCTGGTCGCCCCGTAGAGCGCCACATTGCCGATGATGATATTTTCATCTTTTTTGAATTTCACTCCCGCCGGAGCGTAAACCACAAGTTTACCGCCGGAGAGGCCTTTTCCAAAGTAGTCGTTGGAATCGCCCACCAGCTCTAACGTCAATCCCTTTGGAATGAATGCGCCGAAACTCTGTCCGCCGGCACCGCTGCATTTCACGATGAACGTATCTTCCTCTAATCCTTCCCCACCGTATTTTTTGGTGATTTCGGAACCAAAAATCGTGCCGAAGGAACGGTCTGTGTTCGTGACCTCCACAGCAATGCTCCTGCGCTGTTTCTTCTCCAACGCCTGGCCTAACTGTTTCAGTAAGATTGTGACGTCTTTGGTCTTTTCCAATTCAAAATCGTACAGCTGTTTCGGGTCAAAAATGACATTTTGTTTGGAGGCGGTGAAAGGATTGTTCAAAATAAGAGATAAGTCAATTTCTTTATCGCGTCCCTCTAAATTGTCGCGCACCTTTAACAAATCGCTGCGCCCCACCATCTCGTCAATGGTTTTGCAGCCGAGCTTTGCCATGTGCTCCCTTAAATCCTGGGCAATGAAACGCATGAAGTTTTCCACATATTCCGGCTTTCCTGCAAATCTTTTCCGCAGCTCCGGATTTTGCGTCGCAATTCCGGCAGGGCAGGTATCTAAGTTGCAGACACGCATCATGACGCAGCCTAAAGTCACGAGCGGAGCGGTGGCAAACCCGTATTCCTCTGCCCCAAGCAGCGCTGCGATGGCAACATCGCGGCCGCTCATCAGCTTACCGTCTGTCTCGATGCGCACTTTGTTTCTCAGTCCGTTCATAATCAGGGTCTGATGTGTCTCAGCCAAACCAAGTTCCCAGGGAAGCCCGGCGTTGTGGATGGAGCTTGACGGCGCCGCGCCTGTTCCTCCGTCATATCCGGAGATTAAGATTACCTGGGCGCCTGCCTTTGCAACTCCCGCCGCTACTGTGCCGACTCCCGCTTCCGCTACCAGCTTCACGGTAATCCTTGCGTCTCTATTTGAGTTCTTTAAATCGTAAATCAGCTGCTCTAAGTCCTCAATGGAATAAATGTCATGGTGGGGCGGCGGGGAAATCAGGGATACGCCCGGTGTGGAAAGCCTTGTTTTCGCAATCCACGGATATACCTTTTTGCCTGGAAGGTGTCCGCCTTCGCCCGGCTTTGCCCCCTGCGCCATCTTAATCTGGATTTCCTGGGCGCTGACTAAGTACTGGCTTGTAACACCGAACCGCCCGGACGCCACCTGCTTGATGGCGGAGCAGCGGTTGACCGGACTGTTCTTGCTGGCAATGCGCTCCGCATCCTCGCCGCCCTCGCCGGAATTGGATTTCCCGTGCAGACGGTTCATGGCGATAGCCAAGGTCTCATGCGCCTCCTGGGAAATGGAACCGTAGGACATCGCCCCTGTCTTAAATCTGGTGACAATGGATTCTACGCTCTCTACTTCCTCAATCGGAACCCCTTTCTTCGGATAGTTAAAGTCCATCAGCCCGCGCAGGGTAATCTTTTTCTCTTCCTTGTTTACCAGCTCTGTGTACTGCTTAAACAGGTTGTAATCGCCCCGCTTTGTCGCCTCCTGCAGCAAATGGATGGTGGCAGGGTTGTAAAGATGCGGGTCTGCGCCGCTTCTCATCTTATGGCGCCCTCTGCTCTCTAAGGTCAGATCCGTCTCCAACCCCAACGGGTCATAGGCTGCGGAGTGCAGCTTGTTGACATCCTCTTCAATATCTTTTAAGGTAATGCCTCCAACGCGGCTGACGGTATTCGTAAAATATTTATCAATGAGGTTCTTGTCAATGCCGATAGCATCAAAGATTTTTGATCCTTCATAGGACTGGATGGTGGAAATTCCCATTTTGGAAGCGATTTTTACGATTCCGTTTAAGATTGCGTCGTTGTAATCCTGTACGGCGGCGTAATAATCTTTGTCAAGCATATGCTCATCCACCAACTGTTTTACGGTCTCCTGGGCTAAGTATGGGTTAATCGCACAGGCTCCGTAGCCCAATAAGGTGGCAAAATGATGGACTTCCCTCGGCTCTCCGGATTCCAGAATCATCGCCAAAGCCGTCCTCTTTTTGGTTCTGACCAGATGCTGCTGTAAAGCGGAGACAGCCAGTAAGGATGGAATCGCCACATGGTTCTCATCCACGCCGCGGTCGGAGAGGATTAAGATATTCGCCCCGTCCCGGTAAGCGCGGTCCGCTTCCACAAAGAGGCGGTCTATGGCCTTCTCCAGCCTGGTATTTTTATAGTAAGTAATGGGAAGCACCTCGACTTTGAAGCCTTCCACTTTCATGGCTTTGATTTTCATCAAATCCGTGTTGGTGAGGATGGGGTTGTTTACTTTCAACACCTGGCAGTTAATCGCCTTTTCCTCTAATAAGTTGCCGTCCTCCCCGATGTATACGGTGGTGGAGGTGACTACTTTCTCCCGGATTGAGTCGATGGGCGGGTTGGTTACCTGGGCGAATCTCTGTTTAAAGTAGTTGAATAACGGCTGCTGATCCCCCGCTAAAACTGCCAGGGAAGTGTCAATTCCCATCGCGGAAGTCCCCTCCCCGCCGTTTTTCGCCATCGGCAGAATCGCGTCTTTTAAGGATTCGTAGGTATAGCCGAAGGCTTTCTGCATTCTCTGCCGCTCTTCTTTGGTATACTCCGGCACACGCTGGTTTGGTATTTTCAAATCTTTCAACTGCAGCAAGTTCCGATCCAGCCACTCGCCGTAGGGCTGCTTGCCCGCGTAGGTTTCCTTTAACTCGTCGTCGTCAATGACTCTTCCCTGAACGGTATCGACTAAGAGCATTTTGCCCGGACGCAGACGCTCTTTTGCCACAATCCTGGCAGGGTCAATGTCTAACACGCCCACCTCTGAGGACAAAATCAGATAATTATCGTCGGTGATATAGTAGCGGGAGGGACGCAGGCCGTTGCGGTCTAACACCGCTCCCATCAAATCGCCGTCGGAGAACAGGATAGAGGCAGGGCCGTCCCAGGGTTCCATCATTGTCGCATAATACTGATAAAAATCTTTTTTCTTCTGGGACATGATATGGTTGTTTGCCCAGGGCTCCGGTATCATAATCATGACGGCAAGCGGCAGATCCATACCGCTCATCACCAAAAATTCTAAGGTATTGTCCAACATGGCGGAGTCGGAACCTTCGCTGTTGATGACCGGAAGCACTTTTTGCAGTTCCCCTTTTAAGTGTTCGGATTCCATCGTCTCTTCACGGGCTAACATCTTGTCGGCGTTGCCCTTGATGGTATTGATTTCGCCGTTATGTACGATAAAGCGGTTCGGATGCGCCCGCTCCCAGCTCGGATTGGTGTTGGTGGAGAAACGAGAGTGAACCGTTGCAATGGCTGATTCGTAGTCTTTGTCCTGCAAATCCTTAAAGAACAGCCGCAGCTGCTCCACCAGGAACATTCCCTTATAAACGATGGTCCTGCTGGAAAGGGATACCACATAGGTATCGTCGTTGGACTGCTCAAAGACACGCCTTGCCACATAGAGCTTGCGGTCAAAATCAAGGCCTGCTTCCACACCGGCGGGACGCTTCACAAACCCCTGCATGATGCAGGGCATACAGTCCGCCGCTTTCTGGCCCAATTTCGTAGGATCAATTTCCACTTCCCTCCATCCTAAGAATGCCATGCCCTCTTTTTTGACGATGACCTCAAACATCTTTTTTGCCTGGTTCCGTTTCAATTCATCCTGTGGGAAGAAAAACATACCCACGCCGTAATCTCTCTCATTTCCCAGTTCGATTCCTAACGGTTTGGTGACTTTGGAAAAGAATTTGTGGGAAACCTGCAACAGGATGCCTACGCCGTCCCCTGTCTTCCCATCTGCGTCCTTTCCTGCCCTGTGCTTTAAATTTTCCACTATCTTTAAGGCATTCGCCACCGTCTCATGGGTCTTGATACCCTTGATATTGACTACGGCGCCAATTCCGCAGTTGTCGTGCTCAAAGTCCGGGTCATACAGGCCGCATCCGGTGCTTTTGGCGCCTGATACGGAAAAACGGTTTAACTTATCTTTCATGTTCTCCTCATTTCTGCGCTGCTTGTGTTTCAGTTTTTCATCAAGTTTGTGCCAGTCATGTTAGGACCTGCAGCGCTAACACAAACTTCGCTTCCTTTTGCTTCATACATCTTCGGGAACTGTCTTTTCCTGAAAAACAGTTGTCTTTTTCCGACTTGTATCTCTTAATATACAACTTTCTCTCCCGTTTGTCTACTAGTTTTTTTGTTCTGTTTTCTGATAATATGACTATTTATTATTTCTATTCATTGTTATCTGATTATATGGCTTATTTTCTTTTCAAAAATGGCGTATAGAAACAATTTGACACAAAAAAAGAGGCGCAGTTTTTTTCATTCTGTTCTGCACCTCTTCGTGTTTTGTACTTTTGATGAAATTGTTTTTTTATTTCGTCCTTATCCCGCCTGAGATTCTAGGGAGCTTTCCGCCCTTCCTTTTCCAAGGCCGCCTGATACTCCCTTACCTGATACAGGATTAAGACCACCGCAGCCGCCAGAGCCGCCAGCGTAAAGGCAAGCCCCTCCGCCGTAGGTTCGTATGCAAAGGAAAGGATCCCTGTCTCTGTGCGCATCACCGCAATCGCGTTTGCCGTGATATGCCCCAATACCGCCGCGTAGAAATACCCTGTCTTTTCATAGAGGAATGCCAGCAGAAGCCCTAACAATGCGGCATAGAGGAACTGCACGAAATTGGCGTGTACGACTCCAAAAATGAATGCGGAAATCAGCAGGGAAATCCTGACGTCAAAGCACATTCTAAGTCGTTGATATACGATGCCCCGGTACACTAATTCCTCCGCAATGGGGATGATGAGGCAGGATCCTAACAGCTCAAACAGTAGCTCCCCTCCGAAAAGGGATGCATTGGCGTTCTGAAACCCCGCAGACATCTGCACTAGGGGCGTCATGGCAATCAGG
>CANQUZ010000140.1 GCA_947627165.1 uncultured Roseburia sp. | reverse complement strand
CAAGGATTACAGGCTAGTATGCCCCAAATTTTTCATTACTGTATGAATGAGAGAGGGTAACGTCTGCTATTTTGAAGCTCAAAGACGGCACAGCGAAATTAATTCAACCAAGAAATCTATTGCAATTACCCCTGAAATATGTTAGCATAAAAAAGTAATGAAAGCTGGAAAATAGTTGGTACTTCCGGGCAGATGTTTAGACAACAGAGCGCGCGGAAGGACAATTCCGACACAGAGGCTGTTTTATTTTTTTTCAAAAAGATTGTTAAAAAATTAACAGCATATTCCGGCAAATTTATTGAAAAAAGGAGACGAGGAAATGGCAAAGAAAGTAGTTTTAGCAGGTGCTTGCCGTACTGCGATCGGTAAAATGGGCGGTGCATTGAGCGGCGTTCCGGCAGCGGATTTAGGCGCAATCGTAATCAAAGAAGCATTAAACAGGGCTGGTGTAAAACCGGAACAGGTAGATGAAGTGCTGATGGGCTGCGTCATCCAGGCCGCACAGGGACAAAACGTTGCGCGTCAGGCGTCCATCAAAGCCGGTCTGCCAATCGAAGTTCCGGCTGTTACGTTAAATGTAGTGTGCGGTTCCGGCTTAAAATGCGTAAATGAAGCGGCAGCCCAGATTTTGGCAGGACAGGCAGATATCGTTGTTGCCGGCGGTATGGAAAATATGTCCATGGCTCCGTATGCCATGACAAAAGCTCGTTTTGGATATCGTATGAACAATGCAACCATCATTGATACCATGGTAAACGACGCGCTGACAGACGCTTTCAACCACTACCATATGATGATTACAGCGGAAAATGTATGCGACAAATACGGCATTACCCGTGAGGAATTGGATGAGTTTGCTGCAAACAGCCAGCAGAAATGCGAGAAAGCGATTGCTGAGGGCAAATTCAAAGACGAGATCGTTCCGGTTCCGGTGAAAGTGAAAAAAGAAATCGTTGACTTTGTGACAGACGAAGGTCCTCGTCCGGGCACGACAGTGGAGTCTCTGGCAAAATTGAAATGCTGCTCCGGCAAAGAGGGCGGACTTGTGACCGCAGGAAACGCTTCCGGAATCAACGACGGTGCTGCGGCAATCGTTGTCATGAGTGAAGAGAAAGCAAAAGAGCTTGGCGTTACCCCGATGGCGACATGGGTTGCGGGAGCGCTTGGCGGCGTAGAACCGGAAATCATGGGCGTAGGTCCTGTTGCTTCCACAAGAAAAGTATTTGAGAAAACAGGCCTTACCATTGACGACATGGATCTGGTAGAGGCAAACGAGGCGTTTGCGGCACAGTCAGTTGCAGTTGCAAGGGACTTAAACTTTGATATGTCCAAAGTAAACGTAAACGGCGGCGCGATTGCGTTAGGTCACCCGGTAGGGGCGTCAGGATGCCGTATACTGGTTACCTTACTGCATGAGATGCAGAGAAGAGACGCAAAGAGAGGCCTTGCGACTCTGTGCATCGGCGGCGGTATGGGATGTTCTACCATCGTGGAAAGAGAATAAAATGGAATAATAAATGAGCTAGATGAACAGATTTCATATTTCGGTAGGAATCTGTTCATTTGGTGAAAGTCCATTTTTAATAGGAATTAAGAAAAAAATTTAGGAGGTTTCCAATATGAAAGTAGGCGTTATTGGAGCAGGAACCATGGGTTCCGGAATTGCGCAGGCATTTGCGCAGACAGAAGGATATGAAGTTTATTTATGTGACATCAATGAGGAATTTGCTGCAAACGGCAAAAATAAAATTGCAAAGGGCTTTTCCAAAAGAGTGGAAAAAGGCAAAATGGCACAGGAAGATGCAGACAAAATCCTTGCCAAAATCACAACCGGCACAAAAGAGATTTGCAAGGACGCTGATTTAATCATTGAGGCGGCGCTTGAAGTCATGGATGTTAAGAAACAGACCTTTAAAGAGCTGCAGGATATCGTTCCGGCAGGCTGCCTGTTTGCAACCAATACCTCATCCCTTTCCATCACAGAGATTGGGGCAGGGCTTGACAGGCCGGTTATCGGTATGCACTTCTTCAACCCGGCACCGGTGATGAAACTCATCGAGGTCATCCAGGGAGAGAACACGCCGGATGAGATGAAGGATAAGATTGTTGCGATTTCCAAAGAAATCGGCAAGACGCCGGTAGAAGTAAAAGAGGCGGCAGGATTTGTGGTAAACCGTATCTTAATCCCGATGATTAACGAAGGAATCGGCATTTTAGCAGACGGCGTTGCATCTGTGGAAGGCATTGACACGGCGATGAAATTAGGGGCAAACCATCCGATGGGACCTTTGGAGTTAGGCGACTTAGTAGGCCTTGACATCTGCCTTGCCATTATGAACGTATTATATGATGAGACAGGCGATCCAAAATATCGTCCGCATCCGCTCCTTAAGAAAATGGTGCGTGCAGGCAAATTAGGACGCAAAACAGGCGTCGGCTTCTATGACTATTCCAAATAGGCGTAAAGTGCTAGATTGCCGAAAGTGCAGTTGTTGATGTATACAACAAAGAATGAGAATAATAATTAAAGGAGTGTTTATATCATGGATTTTGCTTTAGATAAACAACATGAAATGGCGCGTTCTCTCTTTAGAGAGTTTGCTGAAACAGAAGTAAAACCATTGGCGCAGGAAGTGGACGAGACGGAAGAGTTCCCAATGGAGACAGTGAAAAAAATGCAGAAATACGGTTTCATGGGAATCCCGGTACCAAAAGAGTACGGCGGTCAGGGCTGCGATCCCCTCACCTATGTAATGTGCGTGGAGGAATTATCCAAAGTATGCGCTACCACCGGCGTTATCGTATCTGCCCATACGTCTCTCTGCATCGACCCGATTATGACCTACGGAACGGAAGAGCAGAAACAGAAATACGTCAGGGCGCTTTCTGTTGGTGAAAAGATCGGTGCTTTTGCATTGACAGAGCCGGGCGCAGGTACAGACGCGCAGGGATGCCAGACGAAAGCTGTTTTAGACGGCGACGAGTGGGTGTTAAACGGATCAAAATGCTTTATTACCAACGGTAAAGTGGCGGATGTTTATATCGTAATTGCCATCACAAGCATCACGGAAGATAAAAGGGGCAGAAAGAAAAAGAACTTCTCTGCATTTATCGTAGAGAAAGGCGCTCCGGGCTTCTCCTTCGGGACAAAAGAGAAAAAAATGGGTATCCGCGGTTCTTCCACCTATGAATTAATCTTTGAAGACTGCAGAATCCCGAAGGAAAACCTGTTAGGACCGGAAGGAAAAGGCTTCCCAATCGCAATGCACACCCTTGACGGCGGACGTATCGGTATCGCTGCCCAAGCGTTGGGAATCGCAGAAGGCGCATTAGAGCGCGCCATCGCTTACACCAAAGAAAGAAAACAGTTTGGACGTTCCATTGCACAGCAGCAGAACACACAGTTCAAATTAGCAGATATGGCAACCAGGGTAGAGGCTGCGCAGCTGTTAGTTTACAAAGCGGCGATGGCAAAAGCAACGCAGAAAGTATACTCCGTAGAAGCTGCAAAAGCAAAATTGTTTGCAGCAGAGACAGCGATGGCTGTCACCACAGAGGTAGTGCAGTTGTTCGGCGGATATGGATATATCAGAGAGTACGAAGTAGAGCGTATGATGCGTGATGCTAAGATTACCGAGATTTACGAGGGAACCAGCGAGGTTCAGAGAATGGTAATCTCCGGTGCGTTATTAAAATAATTTCCGGAAACTGGTATGAGAAAAATAAAATTAAGGAGTGAATGACCGTGAATATAGTTGTATGTATTAAACAGGTGCCAGATACCAAAGGCGGAGTAAAATTCAACCCGGACGGTACGTTAGACAGAGCTTCCATGCTTGCCATCATGAACCCGGATGATAAAGCCGGTCTTGAGGCGGCTCTTAGAATCAAAGAAGAGATAGGCGCAGAAGTGACCGTACTTACCATGGGACTTCCAAAAGCAGACGATATCCTGCGCGAGGCAATGGCAATGGGAGCTGACAAAGCAATCCTTGTAACGGACAGAGTGTTAGGCGGAGCGGACACCTGGGCTACCTCCACGACGATTGCCGGAGCGCTGAGAAATCTGGATTACGATTTGATTATCACAGGACGTCAGGCAATCGACGGCGATACGGCGCAGGTTGGGCCTCAGATTGCAGAGCATCTTGGAGTGCCGGTGATTTCTTATGCAGAGGGAATCAAAATAGAAGGCGATTATGTCATCGTTAAGAGACAGTACGAAGATAGATACCATGAAATCAAAGCAAAAATGCCTTGTCTGGTAACTGCTCTTTCTGAATTAAATGTTCCTCGTTACATGACGCCAGGCGGAATCTTTGACGCATACAAAAAAGAAGTGACCGTTTGGGGCAGGGCAGACTTAAAAGACGTAGACGATTCCGATCTCGGATTAAAAGGATCTCCTACCAAGATTGCAAAAGCCTCCGATAAAGTTCGGAAGGGCGCAGGAGAGAAAGTCGTTCTCGATGCGGCTGAGTCTGTAGAATACATCATGGGCAAATTAAAAGAGAAACACGTCATCTAAATAAAATGAAGGAAAAGTGGTGAATAAGATGGGTTTAGAAGAATATAAGGGCGTATTTATATACGCGCAGCAGGTAGACAATGAATTAAGCGGCATTGCCTTCGAGTTAATCGGAAAAGCAAAAGAATTAGCGGCGGATTTAGATACTCAGGTTACAGCGGTACTTCTTGGCCACAATGTAAAGGATTTGATAGATCCATTGGCAGAGCACGGCGCAGACAGAGTGATTGTAGTAGATGACAAAGAACTTGAGGTATACAGGACAGAGCCTTACGCACACGCACTGGCTTCTGTGATTAACGAGTATAAGCCGGAAATCATGTTAGTTGGCGCAACGGCAATCGGAAGGGATTTAGGCCCTACCGTTTCCGCAAGAGTAAAAACCGGTTTGACTGCCGACTGTACAGTACTTGAAATCGGCGACTACCCATTAAATGCAGCTCCGGGACAGGAACAGCTGCATAAACAGTTGTTAATGACACGTCCGGCATTTGGCGGTAACACCATTGCAACCATCGCCTGCCCATACAACCGTCCGCAGATGGCAACGGTTCGTCCGGGCGTAATGCAGAAACTTGCTCCTGTCAAAGGGGCAAAAGCCGAAGTGGTAGAGTTTGATCCTGGATTTGTTCCAAACGACAAATACGTTGAAATCTTAAATATCGTGAAAGCAGTCGGTACGGTAGAGAACATTATGGATGCAAAAATCCTTGTTTCCGGCGGCCGCGGCGTTGGAAGCAAAGAGAACTTCCAGATGCTGCAGGAGTTAGCGGACGTACTGGGAGGAATGGTAAGCTGCTCCCGCGCCGTTGTGGAAAATGGATGGCTGGCACAGGATTACCAGGTAGGACAGACCGGAAAGACGGTTCGCCCGAATCTCTACTTTGCGATTGGTATCTCAGGCGCAATCCAGCACGTAGCCGGCATGGAAGAGTCTGACATGATTATCGCAATCAACAAAGATGAGGACGCTCCAATCTTTGATGTCGCTGACTATGGAATTGTCGGAGACTTAAATAAGATTGTACCGGCTTTGACTGCCGCATTAAAAGCAGAATTAGCCAAAGAATAAGAAGCCATTTGAGCGCTATAGACAAAAGAGGCTGTCGTATCAGGCGACGCCTCTTTTTGTCACGCATGAAAAAAGGAATAAAAGGAAAGGGAGAGTGGAGATATGTCCCAAAACAGGAGCGATAATACTGCTTCGGGCTGTTCTAAGGAAAGCTGCGAGGGCTGCCAGAGCAGCGACTGTCAGAGCAAGGCAAAAGGCGCCCATGGAGTGAACAAAGAGCCGATGAACCCGTCGTCTCATATAAAGAAAGTGATAGGCGTCGTCAGCGGCAAAGGGGGCGTGGGAAAATCTTTTGTAACCGCATCCTTAGCGGCCGCCATGAGTAAGGCGGG
>CANQUZ010000139.1 GCA_947627165.1 uncultured Roseburia sp. | reverse complement strand
ATCCGGGAATACGGATGCACCGGGCGAACCGGCGGTGGACGGAGACAATGCAGGCGGAGCGGAAGGTTCTTCTCCGGAGGTGCAGGAAGAATAAAGGAGAGCGTTTATGAATAAGATCAGGAACCAGTTTGCTTCCATTGAACAGGTAACTGACCAGTATCTGAATCGAAAAAATGCGGGTACTGTAACTTCAGAAACTAGTATCTCTTTCGAGGAAATTTTAAAACGGAAACAGGATGTTACTGGCAGTGCGGATCTGAAGTTTTCCAAACACGCGGCGCAGCGGTTAGAGACGAGGAATATTCGTCTTTCCGAAGAACAGAGCGAGCGTTTGGAATCAGGAGTTCAGAGAGCAAGCGAAAAAGGAATTCGCGAATCATTAGTGATTATCGACTCGCTGGCATTCATTGTGAATGTTCCCAGTAAGACCGTGGTGACAGCCATGGATCAAAACGAGTCCGATGAACATATTTATACCAATATCGACGGTGCTGTCATTATGTAGCTGGACCTTTATGGAAGCGAAGATCCCTGACTGACAGAGGGGATACGGCGGCACGGATTTATGCAAAAAGAATGAGGAGGTCACTTTCACCATGATGAGATCAATGTATTCTGCTGTGTCCGGGTTAAAGACACATCAGACCAAAATGGACGTTATCGGTAACAATATTGCCAACGTAAATACCGTAGGATTTAAGTCATCTTCCGTAACGTTTCAGGATATTTTATACCAAACCACATCCAGCGCTTCCGGCGCGAATGCTGCCACCGGCGTGGGTGGTGTCAACGCAAAGCAGATCGGTCTTGGCGTTTCTACCGGTGCGACAAACTTAAGCATTGACACAGCGGGAGCAGCGGAGACGACCGGACGCGGCTTCGATATCCGCTTATCCGATATGTCCACCACAAACTTTTTTATTGTAAACACTGGTACGGAGAATGTATTTACCAGATCCGGTTCCTTCTATGTAGATGGTTCCGGAAATCTCTGTATGACCTCCACCGGTTATACGGTTATGGGATGGCAGGTGGATCCTACGACCGGAAATATTCGGAAGGACACGGTATCTGCCCTGCGGATTATGCAGCCGGCGAACATGACGTCTTCTCCGGAGGCGACGACGCAGGCAAGCGTTTCCGGCATCATTGACAAAAATGATTCGGACATTACCAGCGATATGGGAATGACAAAGACATTGACGTTTTACGATAATTTGGGATACGCCTATACCGCCCGCTTTAACTTCAAGTCATTAGGCGTGGATGGAAAGTATTCCGTGGAATTAGATCAGATCCTTGACAGCGAGGGAAAACTGTTCTACGATCCGGATGTTCATACCAATATTCCGCTGCAGAATGTATTCGGGCAGCAGTCTGCGGGTGTGACACTTGCTTCTTATGATGAGGTTCAGAATGGGTATTACCTGGATCCTACGACCGGAAACATCTATGCGGGCGAGGATACATCAGGGAAGAAGCTGAACTGGGATGCTGGAAACCGTCAGTTTAAGGATGATAGTGGAGGAACTTATACTTTAAAACAGGTATATGGCATTTCCGATGCCATGGTTGGGAAGCTGGCGGAGGGAGCTGCTGCGAATCTGGACGCTAAGACAGGCGTCATGACCATAACGGGAGACGCCATTGACTACGGTATCCATTTCAGTACGGCGGACGGCTCTTTCATCGGCGTCGGCAGCCGTGACGGCAACAATGTGTTTGACAGCGTTACCTTAAATATGGGGGTTCTGGGGAACGATCCGACGCAGTTTTCCAATATCACCATTGATTTTTCACAGCTGATAGACGCAGACAACGGAGGGAAGTCCACAGCCGTGATGGAGAGAGGAAGCGCGGAGGATGGCGCCTCCGGAGCCGGAAAGAAGTTAGGTGCGCTGATAGGGCTTACCGTGGACAACAACGGCAAGATTTACGGTACATATGATAACGGAAACACAGAGCTGTTAGGGCAGATTGCGGTAGCGCAGTTTGCAAATGCGGCAGGTCTTGAAAAAGTAGGCAGCAACTGCTACAAGACGACCTTAAACTCCGGTGAGTTTGATGGAATCGGCGTTGAGATTTCCGCAGACGGAAGTTCCATGAGCAGCGGGGAATTAGAGATGTCAAATGTGGATCTGTCCACGGAGTTCACGCAGATGATTATCACGCAGCGTGGCTTCCAGGCAAACTCCCGTATCATCTCCGTATCGGATACGCTTTTGGAGGAATTGGTAAACCTGAAACGATAAGATACTGACCATATAACCTAGTCCTTTTGTGCAGGCTGGACTAGGTTATATGCTGTTTGTCAATACTTTCCTGTCGGAAAGCGCGGATATTTGGAAAAGAAAGTAGACAAGAGGTTAAAAATTTAGTAGAATGGTAAAAGGATGTTATGACAACCTGGAGAAGAAGTGATTTTCCGGTTTAACATAATGGTTCTGCTAGAAGAAAAAATCAGAGATGGTAGGTGGATGAAATTGGATATAGCTTCTTTGGTAGGAATCCTGCTGGGTGTAGTGGTGTTTATTTTTGGTGTAATTTCCGGTAGTAGCGTTGCGGGACTTAAGTCTATGTTTGACCCCCCTTCCCTTATTATTACAATAGGGGGATCCCTTTCCGCTGTGCTCGCTTCGAATAAACTTCAGGATTTTATCGGCGGCTTTAAGAGCGTGTCGCTGTTCTTTCAACAGAAGGCGCAGAATCCGGGCGAAGTGATTCAGAATATTATTGATTTGTCAAATACAGCCAGAAAAGAAGGCTTATTGGCATTAGAGGAAGCCGCCAACGGCATTGAGGATGATTTCCTGAAAAAAGGCATCATGCTGGTGGTGGACGGTACGGATCCGGAGCTGGTACGGGGAATTTTGGAGACGGATTTATCCTGTATTGAAGCGAGGCATAAGACGAAGATTGGCGTCTGGGAGAAATGGGGAGAGATGGGACCTGCCTGGGGTATGATTGGTACTTTGATTGGTCTGGTATTAATGTTGAATGACATGGATGATCCATCTGCCATCGGACCGGCAATGGCGGTTGCCCTTATCACGACGTTGTACGGTTCTTTGATTGCAAACTGGCTTTGCGGTCCGATTTCTTCCAAGCTAAAAGTCAATAATGAGATAGAGATGATGATGAAGGAAATTACCGTGGAGGGGATTTTGTCGATTCAGGCAGGAGAGAACCCCCGTGTAATTGAAGAGAAATTAAAATCATTCCTGTCTCCTTCCGAGCGTAATAATACGGCGACAGAGGGCGGGGGTGAAGAATAGTGGCAAGAAAAAAACAGGAAGAAGCTCCTTCCGGCGCACCGGCGTGGATGGCGACTTTCTCGGATCTGATGAACTTGCTGCTGTGTTTCTTTGTATTGCTTTTTTCAATGTCGACTGTGGATGCGGAGAAGTTTGAGCAGGTGATTGCTTCGTTTCAGAGCGCTTTTAGCATCCTCTCCGGAGGCGGGGCTTCCATCTTAGAGGGCAGCCTGGTTTCTTCCGGCGTCAGCCAGCTTGAAATGCTGGATGTATACTATAAGGAAAAGGCGAACTCCCAATCGGAAGAGGAAGCGCAGGAACAGCAGGAATTTATAGAAACATATAAAGAGCAGGCGTTAGAGCAGTCGGAAGAGATGGCGGAAGTAATCGAACAGGCGGTAGAGCGGTACGGCTTTCAGAATGAAGTGGAAGTAAACTTTGACGCTAACTATGTGATGCTCAATATGAATGGGGCGCTGCTGTTTGACTCCGGCAAATCGGAAATTAAGCAGGAGGCTTATCCGCTGATAGATAAGATAGGAAAAATGTTGGAAACATATCAGGATAATATCATTGAGGTGGAAGGGCATACGGACAATGTCCCGATCCATTCCAACCGATATGAAGACAACAACGTGCTTTCGTTCTACAGGGCGCGTTCTGTAAGCGACTATCTGCGGGAGATTACCACCATAAACCCGGCGCATATCAAGTGCGCGGGAAGAGGCGAGTATGTGCCGATTGCGGATAATTCCACCCCTGAGGGGCGTGCGAGAAACCGGCGCGTCGTTATAAAAATATACAATTCTTACAGTTCACAATTAGAATAAGCGGGAAGGTAAAAGAAAATTATGAAAAAGAACTTGATAGCAGTCATTATTCTGGCGCTGGTTTTGATAAACCTGATTTTAACGGCGATCCTTACATTTACCATCATACCACAGACAAAGAAATCAAATGAATTGATTGATATGGTGTGTTCAGCAATCAATCTGGAATTGGAGAGCGGCGAATCATCCACCACGCCGACGGTTCCGATTGAGGATATTGAGGTATTCAAAATCGAGTCCGAGTTTCAGACCAATCTAAAGCCGGGCGCAGACGGAACGGTGCGTTACGCCGTATTTTCTGTCAGCCTGTCATTGAACACAAAAAGCGAGGCATATAAGACTTTTGGCGGCGCGGAAGGGCTGTTGGCAAAAGAGAGCATTATCCAGAGCGAGATTAATACGATTGTAAGCAGTTATACCTTAGATGAGTTCAATGCGGATGGATATAAGAATGTAAAAGAGGCTATCTTATCTGCTATGCAGGAGATGTTCGGAGGAAAGGATTTTATTGTGGGAGTCAACTTCTCCAGCGTGTCTACCCAATAGTACTTGATTATTTTTGTTAGGTGGTGAGGAATGAATGGGTGAAGTCTTATCTCAAACAGAGATAGATAGTTTGCTCAAAGCGTTAAGCAGTGGTGAACTGGATGTAGACGAAATAAAAGATAATAGTGAAAAACAGGTTAAAAATTATGATTTTGCCCGTCCTGCAAAGTTTTCAAAAGAGCATCTGCGTACCCTCGAAATCATTTTTGAGCATTATGGGAGGTTATTGGCGACGAACCTTCCGGTTTATTTGAGGAAGAATGTCCAGGTGGAAGTCGTAAGTTCCGAGGCTGTTACCTATTTGGAATTTACCAATGCGCTGTCTAACCCGGTGCTGTTGGGGATTACCGATTTTTCCCCCTTAAACGGCAATGTCATTTTTGAAGTTGCAGAAAGCTTAGGCTACACCATTGTGGATCGTATGCTTGGGGGAAAGGGAGTTCCCTTAGACCGTCCCCGGGATTTTTCCGAGATTGAGCTTTTGATCATTGAGAGGATTTACAATGTGATGATCAATCTGTTAATTGAGCCGTGGCAGAACGTGTGCGAGCTGGATCCGCGTTTAGAGCGCATTGAGACGAACTCACAGTATGCTCAGGTAATTTCTCCAACGGAAATGACTGCGCTCGTGACACTCAACATCCGCGTGGGGGAAGTGGAAGGGCTGATCAATATCTGTCTGCCTTACCTTACCTTGGAGAGCGTGATGGATAAATTGAATACAAAGTATTGGTATTCGAGCCTGCAGAAGAAAGATGAACGGGAATATACGGAGAAAATCGAAGCTTTGATTTCAAAAGCCCCCATGCCGATTAAAGCCGCATTGGGAAACAGTACCATATCCGTCAACGACTTCCTGGGACTGCAGCGCGGAGATATTATCCGCCTGAATACAAAGGTGAATGAGGAGTTAAATATTTATGTTGGCAATATTAAAAAATTTACTGCTCTGCCGGGAGCTGCCGGTGATAGCTATGCAGTAAGAATTACGTCAGTGATTAGGGAGGAGCAGTGAAATGGATGGAGCTGGAGCTATGTCTCAAGAAGAAATTAATGCTTTACTGAGCAGTCCTGCGGCTGCTGACGGTGGAAGTATGTTGGAACCGCTGTCTGAACATGAGAAGGACACCATTGGCGAGATAGCGAATATCAGTATGGGAACGGCAGCGACGACCCTGTTTTCCCTGGTAAACCGCAAGGTGGATATCTCAATCCCAACGGTTTCATTTTCTAATTGGGCGGATCTTTGCGATAATTATGAAAAACCCTGCGTGTTTATTCGCATTGGGTATACGGTGGGCTTAGACGG
>CANQUZ010000138.1 GCA_947627165.1 uncultured Roseburia sp. | reverse complement strand
GACTCAGATTTTGATGGATATTGCCAATAAAACAAACGGCATGGTAATCGGAACGGGGGATTTGTCAGAACTGGCGTTGGGATGGGCGACTTATAACGGCGATCATATGTCGATGTATGCCGTAAATGCCTCTGTGCCGAAAACCTTAGTGCGCCATTTAGTGAAATACTATGCGGATACCTGCGGGGATGCGGAATTGAAGCGGGTGTTAGAGGACGTGCTTGATACCCCTGTCTCTCCGGAATTACTTCCCCCGCAGCAGGGAGAGATTTCCCAGAAAACAGAGGATTTGGTGGGACCCTACGAACTGCATGATTTTTATCTGTACCATATGCTGCGCCAGGGCTTTCCGCCGGAAAAAGTATACCGGTTAGCAAAGATTGCTTTTCGCGGCGCATATGAAGAAGAAGTGATTTTAAAATGGCTCAAGACGTTTTACCGGAGATTTTTCTCCCAGCAGTTTAAACGTTCCTGCCTGCCGGACGGACCGAAGGTGGGGAGCGTCGCCGTATCCCCCAGAGGGGATCTGCGTATGCCCTCGGACGCCTGCGCATCCATCTGGCTGGAAGAATTGGAAAATTTATCATAAAAACGGGAGGCAGTTATGCAGTATCGGAAAGACAGGAAGGGAAAGGAACTCTCCGTGTTAGGGTACGGATGTATGCGTTTTACGAAAAAGGGCGGCGCCATTGACCTTGAGAAAGCGGAGAGAGAAGTGATGGCGGCGGTGAAAGCCGGGGTCAATTATTTTGACACCGCTTATGTCTATCCGGGCAGCGAGGCCGCATTAGGAGAGATCCTTGCCCGAAACCGCTGCCGGGAGCAGGTTTATATCGCCACGAAACTGCCTCACTATCTGATAAAGTCCATGGAAGGCGTAGAGAGGATGTTTCAGGAAGAGTTAAGGCGTCTGAAAACGGATTACATTGATTATTATCTGATGCATATGCTCACGGACATCCCTACCTGGGAAAAATTAAAAAAAATGGGAATGGCGGACTGGATAGAGGAAAAATTGGCTTCCGGTCAGATTCGGAATATTGGGTTCTCCTATCATGGGAAAACCGATATGTTCCAGCAGTTAGTGGACGCCTATGACTGGGATTTCTGCCAGATACAGTACAATTATATGGACGAACATTCCCAGGCAGGCGCAGAGGGGCTTAGGTACGCGCACCAAAAAGGGCTTCCTGTCATCATCATGGAGCCGCTGCGGGGCGGACGTCTGGTAAATTTATTGCCGGAGAGCGCAAAAGAGCTGTTCCGGAAGGATGATAAGCACCGTACGCCTGCGGAGCTTGCCTTTAAATGGCTTTACAACCAGCCGGAAGTGACCTGCGTCTTGTCGGGAATGAATTCCATGGAAATGGTGGAGCAGAATATTGAAACGGCGGAACATTCTCCGGCGGGCTGTATGACGGCGGATGATTTTGCCCTGGTAGAGCAGGTGAAAATCGAGATAGAGAAGAATGTAAAGGTGGGCTGTACCGGCTGCGGCTACTGTATGCCCTGCCCCAAAGGTGTGGACATTCCGGGAACGTTCCGCTGTTACAATGCAATGTACGCAGAGGGGAAATGGTCGGGGCGCAGGGATTATCTGCAATGCACAGCGTTCCGCAAGGATACCAGCAGCGCCTCCCAGTGCATCAGCTGCGGGAAGTGTGAGAGCCACTGCCCCCAGCATTTGGAAATCCGCAAGGAATTAAAGCTTGCGTCGAAGGAATTGGAAACCGTTGGCTATAAGGTGGTAAAATCCGCCATCCAGATTTTTAAATTATGGTAATGTGGGAAGGAGTAGGAAAAGAGCTGCCGCTTCACGAAAATGTTTGTAAATTTTCGTGAAGCGGCAGTTTTTTGTTGCAAATATTTGCTTCAAAACATTTGCAGCAAAACTTTTGCTTGATAAGGTGAAAATGCCAATATTTGATAATCAGAAAGCAATAATTATATAGATATTATACAAAATCAAACTATAATAAAAATCATTATTGCAATAGTTTATACAAAAAAGAAAGGAAAATGTGCTATGAAAAAATTCAAAATGCGGAAATTCAAAAAAGCGGCTGCTGCCGTTCTTGCACTGACAGTTTCAGCAGGCTGCCTTGCAGGCTGCGGTAAAGATGACGGAACGAACAGCCTGCCTGCAACAGGCATGGGGGAGGAGTCAGGAGAACCTTCCTCTAAGGGAGGCGGAAACGGGACGATAAATGTTTACGCATTTACGGACGAAGTGCCAAAAATGATTGACAAGTTTATCGAGACCCACCCTGACTTTGGGTATGACGTAAATTATACGATCATTGCAACGACGGACGGCGCTTATCAGCCTGCACTAGACCAGGCGCTTGCGGCGGGAGGGGCGGACGCTCCGGATATCTACTGTGCGGAAGCCGCGTTTGTCTTAAAGTATACACAGGGAGATGCCGCTTCCTATGCGGCTCCTTATGCGGATCTGGGAATTGACATCGAAAGCGAACTCAGCGATGCGGAAATTGCGCAGTATTCCGTAGATATTGGAACCAATCCGCAGGGCGAAGTTGTCGGTCTCGGCTATCAGGCGACGGGCGGATGCTTTATTTACAGGAGATCAATAGCCAAAGAAGTATTTGGAACGGACGAACCGTCAGAAATCAGCCAGGTAATCGGCGGCGGTCAGGGATCATGGGATAAGTTCTTTGAGGCGGCAGAGACGCTGAAAGAAAACGGATATGGAATCATCTCAGGAGACGGCGATCTCTGGCACGCGGTGGAGAACAGCTCAGACAAGGGCTGGATCGTAGACGGCAAACTTTTCATTGACCCTAAGAGGGAGGCTTTTTTTGACCTTTCGATGGAATTAAAAAACAATGGATACCATAATGATACCCAGGACTGGCAGGACGCCTGGTTTGCAGACATGAAAGGAGAAGGCGCGAAAGGCATCTTAGGATTTTTTGGACCGGCATGGCTGATCAACTATACTATGGCGCCTAACTGTGGCGGCACAAAAGCAGGAGAAGGCACTTATGGCGACTGGGCTGTGTGTGATTCACCGGTAGGCTTTTTCTGGGGCGGTACGTGGCTCCTTGCCAATAAGGATTCGGATAAAAAAGAAGCAGTAGGAGAGATTATCGACTGGATTACGCTGGATAGTTCCGAGTCCGGGCTCCAGTATGCGTGGGCAAACGGAACGGAAGACTGGGATAACGATCCTTCTACGCCGACGGCAAAGGATGCGGTTGGTTCCGGCAAGGTGATGTCATCCTCAGACGGTTCCCTTGATTTCCTTGGCGGGCAGAATATGTTTGACTATTTCGTTCCAGCGAATACATATGCAAACGGCAAAAACTTAACGCAGTATGACGAGGTGATTAACCAGTATTGGAGAGATGCCGTTAGAACTTATACATCCGGAGAAAAGAGCAAAGAAGAAGCGATAGAAGCGTTTAAGCAGAATGTAAAGGACAATCTTGATGTAGTGGTAGAATAATCGCAATATATAATTCCGGTGCATTCAGGGGACGGTGGATCGTTTTCGCCGTCTCCTGATTCAATCAAATGAAATCAGCTTTTGGAGGAATGGTATATGAAAAGAAAAAAGAAAATATCGTATGCGAAATATGGTTACATCTTCTGCATACCGTTTACCGCTGCATTTATCCTGTTTACGCTATATCCAATCCTATATACGATCCTCATAGGATTTACGGACTTTAAAGGCCTCGGGACGTCTTCCTTTCACTTTTTAGAGGATCCGTTCTTAAATTACAAGGAAATTCTGGCCTCTCCGACCTTCCGGACGGCGCTTGGCAATACGTTCCGCTTATGGGGCTGTAACTTCCTGCCGCAGATACTTTTAGCGCTTCTTCTTGCTGTGATATTTACAAACAGAAGACATAAGGTAAAGGGGCAGGGGTTCTTTAAAGTCGTATTTTATATGCCGAACATTATTACCGCGGCGACTGTCGCAATCCTTTTTGGATCTTTGTTCGGATATCCTATGGGACCTGTCAATGACCTGCTAATGTCTCTAGGCATTATAAAGGAACCGTATTTTTTTATGCAGAATAAAGCGGTTGCAAGGGGCGTGGTATCCTTTATTCAGTTTTGGATGTGGTATGGAAGCACCATGATTGTTCTGATATCGGGAATCTTAGGAATTAACCCCGAAATTTATGAGGCTGCTGACATTGACGGGGCTTCCGCCTGGGGTAAGTTTTTATATGTAACGCTGCCGAGCTTAAGAACCATTTTAATCTATACGCTTGTCACAAGCTTAATCGGCGGCATCCAGATGTTTGATATTCCTCAGCTGCTTGTTGCAAAGAGCGGGCCTGATAACGCGACATTGACCACGAGCTGTTTTATCTATAATCAGGCGTTCAGCGGAAGCTATATGTATAACCGGGCGTCAGCTGCAAGTATGATTATGTTTCTAATTATTGCGGTTCTTTCGGCGATCGTATTTTACCTCATGCAGGATCGCTCGGAGGCGGCGGAAAAAAGGCAGCAGAAAAAAATCGCAAAAGAAAAAAACAGAGTGAGGAAAGAGAGAGGGTAGGATATGGAAAAAGGAAAAACCCAGAAAAAGCGTCCGTCCGGCGTGATGCTTTTGGTTTATGGTTTGTGTATTGTTCTTACGCTGCTAAGCATCATGCCGTTTTTAATTATGGTGGTAAATGCAACCAGAAGCACGACGGAGATTCAACAGCACGCGATATCGCTGCTTCCGTCAAAGTATCTGCTGAATAACCTTAAAATACTGACAGGGAAAAGTTTTAACCCGATTGTCGGATTTAAAAATTCCATTCTTATTTCAACCGGCGCCACAATCTGTACCGTTTATTTTTCGACGCTTACGGCATATGCGCTGGTGGTATATGAGTGGAAAATGCGCAAGGCTTTTTTTGCATTTGTGATGGGGGTTATGATGATCCCGTCACAGCTTGTAAGCATTGGCTTTTACCAGTTTATATACAAGATCCATATGACAAATAATTTTCTGCCGCTCATCCTGCCGGCGGTTGCGGCTCCTGCGTGCGTCTTTTTTATGCGTCAGTTTATGATACCGACGCTGCACATAGACGTTGTGAACTCGGCGCGGATCGATGGGGCGAGGGAATTTTATACCTTTAACAAAATCGCGCTTCCGATGATGAAGCCCGCCATTGCGACCCAGGCGATTTTTTCCTTTGTCACAAACTGGAACAGCCTGTTTCTGCCCATGATTTTGCTGACAAAACAGGAGAAATATACAATGCCGGTTATGGTGAGTTTGCTAAAGGGCGATGTTTATAAAACAGAGTACGGTTCCATTTATCTTGGATTAACATTAACCGTTCTGCCGCTTTTTGTGGTATACTTTTTATTGTCAAAATACATTATTGCGGGAGTGGCGCTTGGAGGAGTCAAGGAATAACATGGCGTAAAGTCAGGACTTGGTGCAAGCCTTCCCCAAAGATGGTCAGAGGAGGAAAGAGAAATGGAGAATCATAGAAAGGCACAGGCATATAATCCGTTTTTACCGACGGACGTGTGCATTCCGGATGGGGAGCCCCATGTATTTGGCGACAGGGTTTACCTATTCGGCTCCCATGATAAGGAAGGGGGAGAAACTTTCTGTATGCTGGATTATACCGTGTATTCCGCGCCAGTTGCGGATCTTACGGACTGGCGCAAGGAAGGCGTGATTTACAGGGCATCGCAGGATCCGGATTATGAGGAACGCCGCTATATGTACGCGCCCGACGTGGTACAGGGCAATGACGGACGATATTATTTATACTATTGTATGTCCGGGCCGTTTGGGAAGGGAGGCTATTTCGGGCCGATCCAGGTGGCTGTATGCGATACGCCGGCAGGGGAATACCAGTATCTGGGATATGTAAGAAAGAAAGACGGCGAACCGGCGCAGGATTTTGTGTGTTTTGATCCGGCGGTTCTGAACGATAATGGAAGGATCTTTCTTTATTCAGGCACTCAGTATGGATTTGAAGA
>CANQUZ010000137.1 GCA_947627165.1 uncultured Roseburia sp. | reverse complement strand
TCTTCTCCACGATACTCTGTATTCTCGTAATAACTCTTATTCAGTTTTATAAGCTTTCCTTCACTGACCAGCTTGTTAACCTTATACTGTGAAAAGCCCCTGCTCTTAAGTTCCTGCATGGAAAAGATCTTTTGATCTTCAGAAAGTATTGCTGTACCTTCCATCTTTTCCTCCTCAGTTTTTTTGTTTATTTTCGGCTTTTTGAATATTTGCCGAATTTTAATTAAATTTTACAACTAAATCAACTGTTTGTCAATCAAAACCTGAGGTGATTTTCGTTCGGCATACCCCGTCTTCTATTTCGCGATTTTTTTACATATGACCCCGCACCGCTCCCTGTAAGCCTATCCTGTAGTGATGCGCACCGCCCCTACCCACGCCTGTTCTCCGCTATGATCGTGTGTACTGCCTTCACTCAAAGGCAACTTAACTAACTTCAAAACTGTAATCCCAGATCGAATCAACAAAGATCCCGGGATTTACTGCATTTCCGGGAACCTTTACTGTCTACTGCTATGTTTTCCTTGACCAATCTCTACCTATTACTCATCGATCTGTAGCATCCGAAACGTCTACCTCCAACAATGGATCAAGCGTTATTTCATGTTTCAGCTTCATTTTTCATCATATAATTTCCAGATAATAGCAAGTCCTGACGCTCCAGAGATATTGGTAAACCGTTGGTAAATCTGAGTAAGAAACACAGGAAATAACGGATTTTCAAGCTTTTCGCCTTGCCCGGAATATCCTGCCATAGCAGATGAAAAGTATTTTTATCATAGTTTTATATCCCTTCATAAGCCTGCAAACCTTGATTTTTTAAAGGGATTGGCGTTTTACTCTGATTTTGGTTTTTGCCATGATTTCATGTAAATCTTTACAAATCTATGTAAATTTATGGGCAAATGGTGTAGTAAAGTTCTATGATGCAATTTCTTCTTTTTCTTTGTATGCCTAGGGAATTTTTATGAGATTGAGGAAACCTCTGACAATATATACATTTCGTCAGATTTTCCCGATGAATATGCAGCTCCGAAAGCCGTATCGCTTTAAAAGGTGCTGTAGCAAAAGCTAAGGTAAATGCGGCATAGGCTGTCCCGGAGCTTACAAGGGTAGCAACTAATCCGAAGTGTCTCTGGCTGAAACCAATTTTCCTTAAATTCAATAAATTAACCGTAGTCAAATAGTAGCCAACTTTACAGCTGCAGACTATCACCTTTTTAACAGTACTACTATTAAAGAGGGAAAAGGGTGTGCATATTTTAACGATAGGCATTTTACAACCAGAGTACCTCATAAAAAAGTGTTTAAATCCAATCTATAACAATACACTACTTCATCAGTACTTTCTCCAAATAAATCCCTAAATTTCTCCAAATTCTGTTCTCCTATTTCTGCTGTTGCCTTAAACATCTCTACAAACTTTGAAAAATCGCTTTCCTCCTCTCCTATTTTAATAGCTCCCATCTTTTCAAATACATACTGACTATGCAGGTTATTCGAAGAAATACGAATTAAAAAATAATCAACCTTTCTTATCTCATACACTCTTCTTGCAAATAAGCGAACAGCCTTCGATGCTATCCCCTTATTTCTTTTATCTTCCACTAAATCAATACCTATTTCTGGTGTATGGCAATCCGGATACTGCAATTCTATGCTTCCACAATAATCTCCGTTTACTGTAAACAAGGAAAAAACACTATCCGCATTATTTAATATCTGCTCCCACATCATATCTTTTGATATCGGATTTAAATATAGTGATGTTTCTCCGTTTAACTGCCTATGTAATTCTACATAATCATTTCTATCCTCATCAGATATCGTGCATATTTTAAACTCGCCGTCTGTGGCAAAAATATCCCGCTTTGTCACACAAACCACTCTCCTGTCTGTAAATCCAAAAACCGATCCAACTTTATATTCCTACTATAACTTTCTCCAACACGAGTTTGATCATCCATCTTAAATGAAACATTATAGGGTTTTCCAGTTTTTATCTTCTGGGTTCTATCGTTTTTTAGTTAAAACTGAATTACTTTTTTATGTCTTTCTAAGGTGCCCCAACCTTTCACAGCCTACTTTGAAAATGTATGCAAAATGCAAATTGTAGCAACACTATGCAATACATAGACGCCAGTTGCAGTAGAATCATCAAGTGATTCCTACTTATTTTTCCACAGCACTTTTTATATTTCACGCCGCCATATAGACATATGTCATTAGGATATGTCTTCTTACAACTCGGATCTAGCATTACAATTCCACTTTTCCTTCTTTGTTTCTTTACAAAATCAACAAACTCTCTTCATTCTCTATCAGAAACCCCCTCTATATTATGATTTTTATATTCTAATCCTTCTACATTAATATTTATTATCTTATCCGCATCGTTTAATTTCAACCATATAAACCAACAATTATTATATTTTCTGTCCAACATATTGGCATATGTATATTTTTTATAAAAAGATTTATCAATCAATTGAATATTTGGATACTATACAAAAGGATTCCTATGATTTTATTTTATCATAGAAATCCTTTTATAGTAAACTTTAAGCAAACAATGTGCTCTCAATCATGCTTTGCAAAAATCAACCTATCCCTATTCTGTCCGTTGTAGAGAAACCTTCTAACTTCCATAACCAAATCATCTGGATTATCATCTATTACAACATAATAAACTACATAAATATCATAATAGAGATACTTACGTTCCCAAACAAATGATATGATTCAAAGACTTTACCACCGGAAGACGCTCCACAATAGCCACTTACGCCTTATCCGGCAAGTCATTTTGCCTCCTTCGGATTCTTTAGTATCTCCGCAATTTTCCAAAAACTTCCTCTATGACATAGGGAATTTTCTGTATGTCAATGGGAAGCAATATTATTTGATTGGCTGCCCATTGGTATCTGCTATTTCCTGCACATCGCGCAAATAGCTAAAAAGACTGTAGCGGCGGAAAGCTGGACAAACTCATTTATTTTGTTATTTCAAACTTAAACTTATTATTGCTCCAGACATCATCTGTGAAATGTATCTCGACGTTTTTCCAATCCGCAGGAACTTCATACCCGATAGTGCCTTTCATCTTCTTTCCTGCCGCTATCGTTCCATCAAGCTGGTTGGAGCCTCCTTTTTCTATTAACGCAGAGACTGAATAATTCAGGGCGTAGTCATCCGCATATGCTTCAAAACTCATCATACTGCTGACTGTCATCTCTTTATCTGTTCCATTCTCAATCTCAAATTCTGCAAGGATGAACACATTTCCGTCTGTAGGCTTGTTATAATCGCTTCCCGTGCTTTCTAAATAATCCGTCATTGTCACTTTAACGCCGTTCAGTTCAGCAGTTTCACCTACTTGGAATATGGTTTCTTCCTGCTGCACCTCCTCTGTTTCGCTGTCTTTCACTGCTGGTTGAGAATCGTTTGCAACATTATTTTCAACTTTTTTGGGTGAATCGTCTCCGCTTCCACCAGAAATAGCAAAAATGATGGCGAGAGCTATAAGGACAATTACAATCCACTTCAAGACGCCACCTTGCTTCTTCCTGCAATTCGGGCATACCTTGGCAGCCTTTGGTATCTCTGTCTTGCAATGCTTGCATAACTTTGTTTGATGATCGTTTCCCATTAGAAAATCCTCCTGTTGGTAGTTTTGAGATATTGTGCCATAAACTGGAGGATTTGTCATCCGTAATTTAATAATACCGTGCCATCTTCTACAAAATTCCTTTACCTTATCATAACTCTTTCCATCGCAATTACCTGTTAGCAGCAAACTGGAACTTTTTACCACTAAGGGCTCTACTTAATAGTCTGCATACACCGAGAGTATGCTCTCAACACGCTTTACAAAATGCTTTGATCCACTGTCAAATTAAGTGTATTACCATTATCAAAAATATCCTCTTCCGAATGTTTTGTGAGATGGCGAGGGGAATTTTGCGTTGTCAGCATAGGATAACACCCGGAAACTTATTTCATAAAAAGTGCCGGTTAGATTTCTCCAACCGACACTTCACATACACTTTTACCGTCTATTACCGGTGCTTTTTAAGAGGACTTTCCCCTCAGATATTCATCGATTCCTTTCGCCGCCGCCTTTCCTGCTCCCATGGCAAGGATTACGGTAGCCGCTCCTGTCACGGCGTCGCCGCCGGCGTATACGCCCTCTTTGGAAGTGGCGCCGGTCGCTTCCTCTGCCACGATGCATTTCCTGCGATTCGTCTCCAGTCCCCTGGTAGTGGAAGAAATCAGGGGATTAGGGGAGGTGCCGAGCGACATAATGACCGTATCCGCCTCCATCTCGTATTCGGATCCGGGAATTTCCACCGGACTTCTTCTGCCGGAATCGTCCAGCTCTCCCAGTTCCATGCGAATGATTCTTATGCCTTTGACACAGCCATTCTCATCCACCAAAATCTCCGTTGGGTTTTGCAATAAATCAAAAAGGATGCCCTCTTCTTTTGCATGGTGCACCTCTTCCGCCCTGGCGGGAAGCTCCGCTTCGCTGCGGCGGTATACCACGTGCACTTCCGCCCCAAGCCGTTTTGCGGTTCTCGCCGCGTCCATTGCCACGTTCCCGCCGCCCACTACGACCACTTTTTTCCCCGCTTTAATAGGGGTGTCATACTCATCCAAAAATGCTTTCATCAGATTATTTCTGGTCAAAAATTCGTTGGCGGAGAATACACCCATGGCCTGTTCTCCCGGAATGCCCATAAAATGCGGCAGTCCCGCGCCGGATCCGATGAATACCGCCTCAAATCCCTCTTTCTCCATCAAGTCATCAATGGTGATGGATTTTCCAATGACCACGTTGGTTTCGATTTTTACCCCTAAGGACTTTACATTCTCCACTTCCGCCGCAACCACTTTCTGTTTCGGGAGACGAAACTCCGGTATCCCGTAGCTTAATACGCCGCCTGCCTCATGCAGCGCCTCAAAAATGGTCACATCATACCCGGCTTTTGCCAAATCTCCGGCACAGGTAAGCCCCGCCGGTCCGGAACCGATGACAGCCACCTTATGCCCGTTTAACGTTTCCGCTTTCTTGGGCAAAATCCCATGCTCCCTTGCCCAGTCAGCCCCAAAACGCTCTAACTTGCCAATGGAAACCGGATCCCCCTTAAAGCCCCGGATACATTTGCCCTCGCACTGGCTTTCCTGCGGGCAGACACGTCCGCAGACTGCAGGAAGGGAGGAGGATTCGCTGATGGTCTGATAAGCCTCCTCAAACCTCCCCTCTTTAATCTCCTGGATAAAGGCAGGGATATTGATGGATACCGGACATCCTTTTACACACTGGGCATTTTTACAATTTAAACAGCGGGAAGCCTCAGCCATCGCCTCCTCTTCATTATATCCGAAACACACCTCTTCAAAATTTGCCGCACGCACCTCCGGATCCTGCTCGCGGACCGGCACACATTTCAAAACGTCCATGGTTATTCCTCCATTTTATCTCTAAACTTGACACATTTATCTACAGTTTCCGCAGCCGCCATGATGGGTATCGCCTTCCTGCAGCCGCAGCATGGCTCTTCCCTCTTCCGTCTTATACTGAAGCTGGCGTTTCATTGCCTGGTCGAAGTCCACCAAGTGTCCGTTAAATTCAGGCCCGTCCACACAGGCAAATTTCACTTCGTCCCCCACCATCAGGCGACAGGCTCCGCACATACCGGTGCCGTCCACCATAATCGGATTCATGGAAACAACAGTGGGGATTCCCAGCTCTTTGGTGAGTTTGCTGACAAACTTCATCATAATCATCGGGCCAATCGCCACGCAATGGCCATAGCGCACGCCCTGATCCCAAAGGGCACGCAGCTGGTCTGTTCCCATGCCGTGAAACCCGTAGGAACCGTCATCAGTGGTCACATAGAGATTTGCCGCCACTTCCCTCATCTCATCCTCAAGAATCAGCAAATCTTTCGTCTTAGAGCCCATGATAACGTCACAGTCTA
>CANQUZ010000136.1 GCA_947627165.1 uncultured Roseburia sp. | reverse complement strand
GAACAGCGCTCCCACGGCCGCTGTGACAAAAACGTATCGTCCCAAACAGCCGAAAGAGGAATATCTGTTAGTGGATGGATATAATATCATCTTTGCCTGGGAAGAGCTTCGGGCGCTTGCGGAGGAAAATATCGACGGCGCCAGGGGAAGGCTGCTTGACATCTTAAGCAACTATCAGGCGGTGCGGGGCTGTACTCTGATGGTCGTTTTTGATGCTTACCGGGTGCAGGGGCATAAAACGGAGATGTTCGACTATCACAACATCCATGTGGTCTACACCAAGGAGGCGGAGACGGCGGACGCCTACATTGAAAAATTTGCCCATGAGAATGGGAAAAAATATCAGGTCACCGTTGCCACTTCCGACGGATTAGAACAGATCATCATCCGGGGCGCAGGCTGCCTTTTAATGTCCGCCCGGGAATTAGAGCAGGAAACGGCAGAAAAAAACAGGCAGATTCAGTTAAACTACAGGGAAACTGCCCCTTCCGGCAAAAGCTATCTTTTAGAGCATCTGTCGGATTCCGCCTTGAAGGAACTGCAGGAGATAAAAGAAGAAGAAACATAGAGCAGGACTGCTTTCTTTGCGCGCGGCAGATTGGCACAGCGGGAACTAAAAAGGGTAAAGTAATAAAAATATTGTTAACAAATAGTCAATATAATGATATCATTTGAAAGGAAACAATACACAATTCTTTTACAAATCATAGTTCTAAGGCTGTCACAAATCAATGCAGGCATTTTGTGATTACTTACGAGCTGGGACAAGGAGTTATGCTATGAATATTTCAGTGAAATACTGGCTGCATCATAGAAAGCGCGCATGGACGATTCTTGGCGTCATTATGATCAGCACGATGGCGATGACGGTGGGAGTGTTCCTCGCCCGCTCCGCAAGCCAGGGAACCATCGAAAAGTTACTAAACGCAACCGGAGATTATGATATGGCAGCGATTGGGATAGAAGAGGAGCAGGGGAAGCTTCTGTCAGAGCGCGAAGACATTGCGGAGTGGGGACTTATCTTAAACGGCGGCGTCTGCAAGACGCAATACAGCGATACAGTTCCTTTCGGAGCCTTGAATGATGAAACGGCGCAGCGATTATTTCATTATGAGCCTGAAAAAGGGGGAAGATATCCCAAAGCCCCCGGTGAGGTCTGCGGATACCGGACTTCCTTTCAGGATCTCGGAGTGGCTCCGGTAGTAGGCAGCACTTTTGCATTGGAGCTTTATGATGCGGCGGGTGCTTTTGTGGGAGAGAAAGAATTTACCATCACCGGAGTCTTGAATGAGGCGGATTCCTATTACGGATTGAGGCGTTCGTTGAAAGACCATGTCATGTTTGGAGGGAGGCTTTTCTCTGCGGAGGAGATCGATCTGCCGCAGATGTTCCTATATAGCGGGGATCTGCCGGCTTCCTGCACCGGGATAGCGCTGATACGCTGTGCTGCGGATGCCATTCCCTCTTCAGGAATGGAAAGCGTGGCAAACAAATTATTGGTGGAACATAATATTACGACAATTTCGTCCGATCGTCTGGGGAATATGCGGGTTGCAGAAAATGTGGACTACGAGACAGAAAAAGAGATGTATGATAGAGCGCATTTATCTTATCGTGACTTTTATTCTTCCATACTCATACCGGGTTTTTTTGTGATTATCCTCATCGTCTCTTGTATCTCGGTGTATGTCGTTACGGCGGATGCGATGAAGGAACGGCTCCGGCAGTTTGGTCTGTACAGAAGCATGGGGATGTCGATGCGGGAAGTGAAAAGGCGGATGATCGCAGAGGCGCTTTTCTTTGATGTTTCCGGCGTGGCGGCAGGGTATGCGCTGGGCATCCTTTTGTATGCTGTATATCTGTGGGCGGTAAATGCGGCAAGTGATGTGCGCGTCTACAGTGCCTTTCATGCTCATGCGGTTGCGCGGGCAATCAGTCTGAATCCTTACCTGTATCCATGGCTGCTTGCATTCCTTTTTTCCGCCGCGGCCTTGCTTGTTCCGATGCTCCGCGCCGTGCGGCTTTCTCCAAACGAGATGTTTTCCCCGGAAAAAGCGGCATCCCCATCCGGACATAGAAAGCATAGCGCAAAGGGAAGGATCCTGCCGAGGGTGACCGGTCAAAAATTGAGCGGCAGCAGAGCCGTATCGCTTCTGATTTTTATCATAGGATGGACCTTTGTCTTTGGCGCGGCGTTCATGATGGGAAAAGCCGACAACGATAATACACTCTCTTATATGAAGCTGGATGAAGCGGAGGGAGTCAATGCCGATTATGCGGCGCAAAAGAACCTCTATGACACAATGGTAGGAAATTTGTGCTTTAACCGCCATAATGAGGGGATTTCCAAGGAGGATATGTCTGCCCTTGCCGCGAGTGAAGATACTGCGTCCGCCGAGGGCGTGATAAAACTTCCGGGCTTAAAAATCTTGTGCAGCGGAGAGGAGGGGGATAAGGCATGGATGGAAGCTCTCGCCCCTCTTGACGTTGAAAATAACTGGGATGACATTTTGTGGGAACTCTTTGAGAAAGACAAATATGCACAGGGTTATACCGACAGCGACCATCTTTATAGGATCCCAAGCGCCGCAGTGGACTGTGATTTCATGGAAAGCCTCTCTCCGTATGTAGTTTCCGGCGGACTGGATATGGAAGGATTGGCAGAAGGAAAAAAGATTGTCATCGTAGAATATCCAGATGGGGAATTGACCAATCCGTTCTCTGTAGGGGATGCCGTTCAGCTGACAGATGTTGTGATAGATGATCCCTATATCGAATCCTATGATTTTTCTACAAGGACAATCCCAGAGGGATATGAACCATCCTTTTATTACGACTATACAGATAAAACCGCGGTAAATCTCCCGGGATATTCCTTTGGGAGCAAGGTCGTATTTGACGCGCAGGTATGCGCTGTGCTGCAGATTGACGATCAAGAACTGAGAAATATGCTGGATTCTAGTAGTTATGTGGCTGACAGTGCACATACGTCTGATGTTGCACCGGGCTATGGGATCTTGTGCGTTTCGGACGCGCTCTCTGTCTGGGGGCTGCCGGATGCCAGATACACGGATGTCTATGTAAATTTAAAATCCGGTGCGGATGTGGATCGTTTTGAGCTTCTCTGGTATTCTGTGATTGGAAGGAGCGGGGATGTGGAAAGTATCGTGCAGAATGATATCAAGCAGAAAATTGCAAGGACAGACCAGTCTAACCTGATTCTCTTTGCCTCTATGATCTGCCTGATCCTGTTTTCAGGCTGTTTCGGCATGGTCAACACTTATTATTTTGCGGTCAATCGAAACATGAGGAATCTGCAGATCCTGCGTGCCATGGGAATCAGCAGAAAGAGGCTGGCGCTCTGCCATGTCAGGGAACTGATTCTTGCCCCGCTATTGGCGGTTGTAACCTCGCTGCTGCCTATGACAGTCTATGAACTCATCAGAAGGTATGCGTATTACTATGCGTTTACTTTAGGACATAATTTTTCCATCTCAGCAGAGAATGGGAAACATATCCAAAGCTGGTCGGTGCGTTTTCCGTGGTATATTGAGTTATGGAAACAGCCGCTGGGAATCATTATGCTTGCCGCCTTTGTATGCCTTGTGATCTTAAATATAGCGGCGGCAGTTGCGCCCTTAAGACGTATGTATCAGGCAAGTATTATGGACGGCATACGCAGAGATGATTTTTAAGGGGAAGCTGTCCACAGATAACGCAGCAGAAAGGAGAAATCATATATGGCACTATTACATACAGAAAACCTCTCAAAGAAATACGGGAAGGGAGAGGCGGAGGTTACAGCCTTAGACGGCGTGTCGATCTCTGTGGAGAAAGGAGAATTTCTCTCCATCATGGGAGCGTCAGGCAGCGGAAAATCCACTCTGCTGAATCTTTTAGGCGGACTGGACAACCCCACCGGAGGAAAGGTTTTTTACCATGGAGAAAATATTTTTGACATGGATGATGAGGCTCTTTCCCGTTTCCGTCTGAAAACGATCGGATTTATCTTTCAGTCCTATAACCTGATTCCGGAGCTTACGGTACGCGAAAATATTCTGCTTCCTGTAGAAATCGCAAAGGAGAAGCCAGACGAAAAGAAATTGGCGGAAATTTCGGAAATTTTGGGACTTTCCGAACGGCTTACGCACCTGCCGGAACAGTTAAGCGGCGGACAGCAGCAGCGCGTTGCGATTGCAAGAGCGCTGATCCACCAGCCTGAAATACTTTTATGTGATGAGCCCACCGGCAATCTGGATCAGAAATCGGGGGAAAATGTGATTCAGCTGCTTACCATGCTGAACAGAGAGTATGGGATTACGATCCTTATGATCACCCATGATGCCAAAATTGCAGAGCAGACCTCGCGGACGATTGAGATCAGCGATGGGAAAATCATAAAAGATATGGGAATCTAAGGTAAGAGTTTTTGTTTGAAACGCTTCTTTTCTGCGCATACTAAGGCAAAACGCCGCGTTCAAAACTGCGGCAGGGAGGGAAGCCGTGAAAACATTTCATGAATTATATTTAGAGATCCTAAAACAGGAAGCGAAAGAGGGCAGGCATTTGTTAGAGGATTACAATCCTTACCATATGGACTGCCTGCTGCACCCGGAAAAATATGCGCCGGTCATCCATACGGAAAAATGCGAAGAATGCGCCTATGAAAAGGCGTGCCTTAACAGCTGCGTCTTTGACGCCATCCGGATGGAAGCGGATGGAAGCATTCAGATTGACCCGGAGAAATGCGCGGGCTGCGGAGTCTGCGTGGATGTATGCAAATTAGAGCGGCTGGCGGAAAATAAGGATGTGCTGCCGGTACTCCGCGCCATCAGAGAAGGGGGACGGGATGTTTATGCCCTGGTGGCTCCCGCTTTTACCGGCCAGTTCGGAGAGAAGGCAACGCCGGGGAGGCTTCGCACCGCCTTTAAGGCATTGGGATTTAAAGGGATGGTGGAAGTTGCAGTATTCGCAGATATTCTGACGTTAAAAGAAGCGTTGGAATTTGACCGCCATGTGCTGACGAAATCGGATTTCCAGCTGACAAGCTGCTGCTGTCCGGTGTGGATTGCAATGATTAGGGGAATTTACAAAGATTTAGTGCCCCATGTTCCGGGAGCCGTTTCTCCGATGATCGCGGCGGGGCGCGTGGTAAAGAAAATCCACCCCGAGGCTGTAACGGTATTTATCGGCCCCTGCCTGGCAAAGAAAAAAGAGGCGAAGGAGCCTGACATCGCCGGCGCAGTCGATTATGTGCTGACGTTCCAGGAAGTCCGGGACATTTTTGAGGCGGCGGAGATTTCTCCTGAGGAACTGACCGAAGAGGCGTCGGAGCATTCTTCCCGGGCAGGCAGGATTTATGCCAGGACAGGCGGCGTCAGCGAGGCAGTGTCAAAGACGTTAGAGCAGCTGCATCCCGGAAGGGAAATTCATGTGGCGGCTGAGCAGGCGGACGGTGTGCAGAATTTAAAGGCTTTGATAGAGCGCATTAAAAAGGGAGAGGCAGACGCCAACTTTTTTGAAGGAATGGCGTGTCCGGGCGGCTGCGTCGGAGGCCCTAAGGCAATTATTGAGAAGGAGAAGGGAAGGGAGTGCGTAAATGCCTACGGAGATGCGGCAGTCTATCAAACTCCTTTAGAAAACCCCTATGTCATGGAACTGTTAGCAAGATTAGACTTCGGTTCCGTGGAGGAATTTTTAGAAAAGAGCGATATTCTGACAAGAGATTTATCGTAAAGGCAGAAAGGAACAAAAGACAATGCTTCCACAGGAATTTTTAGAGAGAATGGAGCAGATGTTAGGGGAGGAATACCCCGCATTTTTAGCAAGCTATGAAAAAAACGAACAAAAGGCGCTGCGCTTAAACCCCGTGAAAGGCGATGCCGGGCAGTTAAAAGAAATGCTGCCCTTTTCCTTACGCCCGGTGCCCTGGGAGAAAAACATGTGCGTCTGCAGCGGTACTTCCTGGGGCTGGATGGCAGACGATCCGGTGTCGG
>CANQUZ010000135.1 GCA_947627165.1 uncultured Roseburia sp. | reverse complement strand
TAACGGCTGCGACGGCAAAGACGAGATCCGCCGTGGAGCAGGGGCTGATTTCCATGACGGGGCCGTTCTGGGACACTGCCGTCATGTGCGCCATCACCGGAATCGCGGTGGTCAGCAGTATGCTTGCCCGACCGGGGGTATATGAAAATGTTGAGATGGAAAGGATGTGTTTTGTGGCATTTGCGGAACTTCCTTTTTTGGGGGAAGAATTGCTTTCCCTGTCGCTGGTCCTCTTCGCCTTTGCCACGATTATCGGCTGGAATGTCTATGGGGAATGCGCTGCGGAATATCTGTGGGGAAGCGGAGGAAAAAAAGTGTATCAGGTCGTCTATATGCTGTTTGTTTATTTGGGGGCGGTCATTTCCTTAGATTTAGTGTGGGGGTTGTCGGATTTGTTCAATTCCTTTATGGCGGTTCCGAATTTACTCTGCCTTTGGATGCTGCGGGAAAACATCATCCGGGAAGCTCCCCGCGGAAAACGCCGTAAGCTTTGAAGCACGTAGTGCGGGATTGCGAATGGCGTGGGCTGAACTGTTACTGATAACAAGAATTTTTGCAAGAACAGGGTTTCTGAAAGAAAGGAAATATGGTATAATGGATAAGAAACTGTGAAGATTGTAGAATCTTCCATCTTTACGGTAAGATAAAATTTTCAATCTGTTGATGTAAGAGCCGCTGAAGCGGCAGAATGAGAGGAAATATGGATGAGAAAAAATTTCTTTATGCCAGTGTGGCAGAACAGGAAAAAAAGGCCAATCGCTTTTTGATGGTCGGATTTGCCTGCTATTATGTTTTTGTGCTTGGAGTGCTTGGGATTGCCTGTGTACGGGGCGCATCCTCTGTCCTGTTTTCCGGGATCCTGACGGCCATCATCGCTTTATCGGTGGCAAGCATTGAACTGATGTACCGGATCAATGCCTCTGACAAAAAAATCCGTTATGCGGCGTTGATTGAGCTTTTGATTGTAACGCTTATGATGAGCATTGTCTTTGACGATATCTGTGTGAGACTGCTGGCCTCCATCCCATTTGTGGGATGTATGCTGTTTTACGATAAATTGTTTTCCATCGTCTCCGGCGTCACCATGGGCGGGATTGACCTTATAGTGACGATGGGGAAGATTTTCTTCCTGAACACTTATTCCCAGGAAGAGATTTTAGAGCAGGCGGGGGCTACCATTGCAATCTGCCTGATGCTGGTGCTGATTTATCTGACCACAAGCGTGGCGTTCCAGTTTAACAAAGACAGTATCGGCAGCCTCCAGGAAAAAGAACGGACGAAAGAGCTGCTGTTAAATGATGTCATCGGGGTGGCGAAGCAGATTCAAAATGAGACGAACGACGCCATGGGCATTGTCAATGAATTAAACGACTCCACTGATGTGGTAAACGGCGCGATGAAAGATATTTCGGACAGTACCTTAAATACTGCCGAGAATATCCAGACGCAGACCACCATGACACAGAGCATCCAAGATTCCATCGGACAGACCTTAGAGCGTTCTGATAAAATGGTGAGGGTGGCGCAGCACGCCAGTGAGATGAATAACCGCAGCGCGCAGATGATGCGTGAATTAAAAAGGCAGTCCGAGGTGATTCGCGAGACGAACTCGGAAGTGGCGGAGGCGATGCGTCAGCTGCAGGAGCGCACCTATGCGGTCAAGAGCATTGCGGATACGATTTTTTCCATTTCCACCCAGACCAACCTGCTGGCGTTAAATGCCTCCATTGAGAGCGCGAGGGCGGGGGAAGCAGGGCGCGGCTTTGCCGTAGTCGCGGACGAGATCCGGCAGTTGGCGGAAAAGACCAGGCAGGAGACAGAGCACATAGCAACGATTTTATCCGAGTTGTCCGATAATGCAGTGGCGGTAGGCGCTACGGTGACTCGCTCCGTGGAAGTGAGCAGCATCCAGGACGGGATGATTTCTACGGTTTCGGAGAGTTTCGACGCAATGAATCAGAATGTGGAGGAATTGATGGAAGATATCGGGGAAATCGACCGGATGTTAAGCGGACTTTCCGAGGCGAACCGCCATATCGTGGAAAATATTATGCAGCTTTCCGCTGCCACGGAGCAGGTGACGGCTTCCTCCGTACAGGCGGCAGAGCTGAGCGTGAAAAACCTGGATAAAGCGGAGACGACAAAAGCACTGTTAAACAATGTGCTGGATGTGTCCCATCAGTTAGATAAATACATCAGGTAAGATATGTCAAAATAAAAATAGAATCAGAGTGTAAAACCAAAGGGCTGCCGCACGAAGAAAATACATACAGAATGCAGATGCGGGCAATAACGTATCTGTATGATATGCATTTTGTATGTTGATATTTCGTGCGGCAGCTCCTTTTGTGATATGGAAGTATGTTCATACGGGGCTAATGGAGAGGGAAGAAAATGAAAATCAGAATTTAGAGTATTGATAAAATACATAGAAAAACCATTGATAGCAATATGTCAAATGATTATAATGATAAAGACTATGATATTTGTTCACAAGAGTATGTGAGCTATGATGTTACAGAAGGAGATTTAGGAATGGAGAAGAAAGAAAAAACGCGGTTGGCACAGATATTGATTCTTGTGGCAGTTATTACTCTAGGCGGTTCTTGGCATACGCTCGGAGCGCAGACAGACGCAGCGGGAGAAGCGACAGTAAAACTGGCAGAAAGTCAAAACCCGGCATCAGGTTATTGGCAGGGTGACGAGTATCATGTAGGAGATTTGAGGTTTAAGATTAATGAAGGTATACTGAGCGATGTGTATGTAGTCAGATATACAGACAGTTATATTTGGGATGAACCGCTACATTGTTCGGATATAGCAGAGTTGACGATACCGGATGTAGTAACAAGCATCGGGGATGAAGCATTTTGGGCTTGTAGTAATTTGACGAGCATCAAGATACCGGGAAGTGTAACAAGCATTGGAGATAGTGCATTTAATGGCTGCAACAGTCTGAAAAGCATCGAGATACCGGGAAGCGTGACAAGCATCGGTCGATACGCATTTTCTGGTTGTAGCAGTTTAACGAGTATCAAGCTAGCAGAAGGTGTAACAAGCATTGGAGATAGTGCATTTAATGGCTGCAACAGTCTGAAAAGCATCGAGATACCGGGGAGCGTTACGAGTATCGGTGGGAGTAATCCACTATTTTGTGATTGTAGCAGTTTAACGAGCATCAAGCTAACAGAAGGTGTGAAAAACATTGAGGATAGTGCATTTTGGGGCTGTAGCAGTCTGAAGAGTATCGAGATACCGGGGAGCGTTACGAGAATCAGCGGTAAAGCATTTAAAGACTGTGACAGACTGACGATTAAGCTAGCGGAAGGAGTGAAGAACATTGGATTGGCATTTCAAGGTATCAGTGGGCTCACGAGTATCGAGATACCGGGTAGTGTTACGAGAATCAGTGAGGCCGCATTTTCTGGATGCGATAAATTGGCTGCGATAGAGGTTGCAAGCGACAACTCAAACTACAGTTCTATAGACGGTGTATTGGTTGACAGGAAAAGAATGGAATTGCTTGTATATCCGAAGGGAAAAAAAGGCGCGAAATACCAAATTCCAGAGCAGGTGGCGAGAATTAGTGATGCTGCATTTTCTGGTTGCAGCAGTCTGACGAGCATTGAGATAACAGAAGGTGTGACGAAGATTGGTAGAGCATTTTCTGGTATGGAAAGACTTACAAGCATTACGATACCAGGGAGTGTAAAGAGGATTGAGGATGCTGCATTTTCTGGCTGCAGCAGATTAAAGAGCATTAAGATAGCGAAAGGAGTAACGAGTATCGGAAAAGAGGTGTTTGATGGCTGTAGTAGCCTAAAGAGCATTACAATCCCGGGAAGCGTGAAGACTATTAAGAAAGGTACATTTTTCTACAGTAGTCTGACAAGTGTTAAGATAGAGGAAGGAGTAACGAGCATCGGAGAGGAAGCATTTTCTAGGGATGATAGTGGCTATTATGGAATTCAAAGTCTGGTAAGTATTACGATTCCAAAAAGCGTAAAGAACATTGGGAAAAGAGCATTTTATAGGTGTGCGAGTCTGACAAGCGTTAAGATTGCGGAAGGAGTAACGAGTATTGGGGAGTATGCATTTGAAGAGTGCAGCAGTCTAACGAGTATTACAATTCCGAAAAGCGTAAAAAAAATCAGTGATTATGCATTTGTTCATTGCAGCAGTCTAAAAAATGTCACGCTTCCAGAAAACATGAAGAGCATTGGGGATGGAGCGTTTGGAAATTGCCCTCTGACGAGTATCACGATACCGGAAAATGTAACGAGCATCGGGAATTGGGCATTTGGTAACTGTAGCTTGAAAAGTATTATAATTCCGGAAAATGTAACGAGCATTGGGAATGGAGCGTTTGAAAATTGCCCTCTGACGAGCATCACGATACCGGACGGCGTGAAGGAAATTTTTGACCATACATTTCAAGGCTGCATCAACCTGACGAGTATTATCATACCAGACAGCGTGACCGATATTGGGAAGTTAGCATTTGATGACTGTAAAGCCCCTGTCATTTACTGTAACAAGGGATCAGCAGCGGAAAGTTATGCAATATTTCACAATATTCCTTTCAAACCGATTTCGGAAGCGCCAAAAGGCGATGAAAATGCTAAGAAACACACCATCACAGCCAAAAACATCACCAAAACATATGGCGCGAAAGCCTTTTCCCTTGGCGCAAAGGCAAACGGCGGCAAGCTGACCTACACCATATCAGACAAAAAAGTTGCGGCGGTTTCTAATGCAGGAAAAGTGACCATAAAAGGCTGCGGAGTGACGAAGATTACCATTAAGGCGGCGGCAAACAAAAAATACAAAGCGGCTGAAAAGACCATCACCCTCACCGTAAAGCCAAGGCAGCAGAAACTTTCGTCTGTAAAATCCCAGAAAGCGAAATCAATCGCCGTAAAATGGAAAAAAGATGCGAAAGCAGATGGATATTTGATTCAGTATTCCACTGATAAGAACTTTAAGAAAAATGTCAAGACCGTGACAGTGAAGAAAAACAGCACAACGTCGAAGACGATTTCCAAACTGAAAGGCGGAAAGAAATACTACGTCCGCATCTGCTCCTATAAGCAGTCAGGCAAAGGAACGATTCGGGGAGCGTACAGCCCGGTAAAGGCGGCGATAGCGAAAAAGTAGGCGGGATGGCAGTGTAAATCCTATGGAGAGGGAAAACATCATAAAAAAGGAAGCGTTGCAAAGCAGATGAGTGTTCATCTAGGAAGCGGCGCTTCTTTTTTGACGGAAATGAAAAATAGAAAATCATATATTAAAGGATAAAAATCTAATTATATGAGAATTTGTTTTTTAAAATAAAAAAATATACATAAAAATCGTAATAGTTCAGCCCACGCCATTCGCAATCCCGCACTACGGGCTTCAAAATTGCTCATGAACGGGCGTTCTGCTCATAAGCAGTTTCGTATGCTCATTCATGCAAGCATGATTCGCCTACGAGACTGCTTATGGCTGAACTGTTGCTAAAAAATCAATTTAAAATAGAATAAATAGTTGAAAAATCGCTTTATATATGATTATAATATAAAAAATTTGTAGTATCATGGGCAGGAAAGAGAGTGAAAATGGAGATGGAAGGAATGGATATTGTGAAAAAGAAATGGAAAATGCTGGCAGCCGTGGCAACCATGGCGTTTGCGCTTGTGATGGGCGGAAGGACGGTTCATGCAGAGGAGTGTCTATCTGTGGATGTCACCGGAAAATACGGGCAGTCAGAGGCAAGGGAAATGCTTGGGATGATAAACGATTTCCGGACAGGGGATGAGGCTTGGTATTGGAATGAGGATGATTCTTCCAAAATAGTCTGCAGCAATCTAAAGCCTCTGGAGTATGACTATGAATTAGAGCAAATAGCTATGCTGCGGGCGATGGAATTGGCGGTGAGTTACGGCCATGCCAGACCAAACGGCGGTTCCTGTTTTGATTTGTTCCACTATAATGCTGCGGGCGAGAATATTGCAGCCGGTCACACCAGCGCAGCACAGGTATTTGAGGCATGGCAGGAAACGGAAAAAA
>CANQUZ010000134.1 GCA_947627165.1 uncultured Roseburia sp. | reverse complement strand
GGTATCGTCATGTACGAAATGGTGACGGGGCGCGTGCCCTTTGATGGGGACACGACGGTTGCCGTTGCAATCCAGCATCTGCAGGAAGAGATGGTGCTGCCAAGCGTTTACGCTCCGGATCTGCCGGTCAGTACGGAAAAGATTATTTTAAAATGTACCCAGAAGAGCCCGGACCGCAGGTATGAGTCCATGGCGGCGCTGCTGGCGGATCTGCGCAAGTCTTTAATCAGCCCCAATGAGGATTTTGTGGTGATGATTCCTGTCGTCAGCCAGGATAAGACCAGAGTCATCGCCCAGGAGGACATCCGGAAAATCAAAAAGCAGTCCGAGAATGTCTATCTGAAAAAGGAACCTCGCGAACAGCTTCCGAAACAAACGCTTTCCTATGAGGAAGAGGAGGAAGAGGACGAGGAAGATGCGTATGAAGACGAGTACGAGGATGAGGATGGAGACATCAATCCCAAGTTAGAAAAAGCGGTTACCATTATGGGAATTACAGCGGCGGTGGTTATCGTTATTTTGATTATTTACATTGCCTATAACCTGATTGGGGGATTTAAGCCCGCAAAACCGGATTCTTCAGAGAAAGACACCACAAGGACCGAGACACAGGTTCAGTCGGAAAAGGAAGAGGATTCTGCCCTTGTCAGCGACAAGGAAGAGGAGGGCGTACCGGTTCCGGACGTGCGGGGATTAAGTTTTGATGAGGCAAGAGAGACTTTAAAAGCGGCGGAATTAGGAATCAAAGAAGTGGGAACGGCATATTCCGACACCGTGGACAAGGATTTGATTGTCAGCCAGGAGCCGGAGGCGCAGCAGCGGGTGGAAAAGAACACAACAGTAGAGGTGACGATCAGCGGCGGAAGGGAAAGCATTGAGATCCCGGATGTGGTAGGACAGACGGAGGACAGCGCTGTCAGCGCGCTTGGAAGTACCTTCCGGTACAATAAAAATTACGAGTACAGCTCCGACGTGGCAGCAGGGCGGGTGATTTCCCAAAGTCCGGTAGGAGGTTCCGCAGGAAAAGAAGGGGATGAAGTTCTGTTAGTCATCAGCAAAGGAGAGGAATTAGTGACAGTTCCGGACGTCACGACCACTTATAAATCTGAGGATCAGGCAAAGGAGCTGCTATCGACGCTTGCCGTAAGCGTTGATTCCAAATACAGCGAGCGGGCGGCAGGCATTGTCATCGGACAAAGCATCCCGGCAGGAAAGCAGGTGGCGAAAGGAACGGCAATCACCATTACCGTGAGCCTTGGCCCGGAACCGGCGGACGTGGTGACGACCACCACCTATAAGCTAAACGTCAGGATAGAATTGCCTGCGGATACTTCCAACATTTCCGGAGCGGACATCGTGCTTTACGGAAAGTCAGGAAGGGTGTGGGAAAGCTGGCTTGGAAAAACTGTGGAAGACTTTGGCAGCGAGGGATTAGTCCTCACAAAGACCGGAATTTTAGAGAGCAGCGGCAAATTAGTCATTACCTGGCTTGACTTAGAGGGAAATGATATCGGGGAACAGGAAAAACAGGTTAATTTCTCAGAAGAATCATAAGCGGGTACGGTATGCAGGGGAAAATCATAAAAGGAATCGCCGGATTTTACTATGTGCACGTGGCGGAATCCGGGGTTTATGAGTGCAAAGCGAAAGGCGTTTTTCGGAACCAGAAAATAAAGCCCCTCGTGGGGGATGACGTAGAGATTGCCGTTATCGATGAAGCGGAGAAAAAAGGGAATATTGAACAGATACTGCCAAGGAAGAACGAATTGATCCGGCCTGCGGTGGCAAATATCGACCTTGCCATGATTTTGTTCGCAGCGGCGAAGCCGCAGCCAAACTTTAATCTGTTGGATCGGTTTTTAGTCATGATGCAATATCAGAACGTACCGGTTAAAATTTGCTTTAATAAGACTGATTTGGTGACGGAAGAAGAGCTGCACCGCTTTGCCGATATCTATCAGAACTGCGGCTATGATACGCTGGCTGTCAGCGCAAAGGAAGGCTGGGGAATGGAAGCATTGTCCGAGGCCCTTGCGGGAAAGACGACGGCGGTGGCAGGCCCCTCCGGCGTTGGGAAATCCTCCCTGATTAACTGCCTGCAGCCTTATGTACAGATGGAAACCGGCAGTATCAGCGAGAAAATCGAGCGCGGACGCCATACGACCCGGCACTCTGAAATCATTCCGATTTGCGGGAACACTTACGTCATGGACACGCCGGGCTTTTCCATCCTGGATATTCCGGGATTGGAAAAAGAGGATTTGCAGCGTTATTATCCCGAATTTGCGGCGTTTGAGCCTTATTGCAGATTTAAGGGCTGCAGCCATATCAGCGAGCCGGACTGCGGTATCAAGGAGGCTTTAGAGGCGGGGGACATCAGCAGCCTGCGCTATGAAAATTACAGGCTTCTATATGAAGAGCGAAAGCATATGAAAAAGTATTAGGTAGTAATGAAAGAAAGCCGCGGCATAAAAAGCGCGGAAATGAGGTAAGAAATGAATTGTTTATCACCGTCGATATTATCTGCAGATTTCAGCCGGCTGGGCGAACAGATACAGGAATTAGACGAGGCGGGAGCGCAGTATGTGCATATTGATGTCATGGATGGTATGTTTGTGCCGAGCATCACATTTGGGACGCCCGTCATCAAATCCATCCGTAAATGCAGCGACCGAATCTTTGACGTACATTTGATGATAGAAGAGCCGGGACGTTACATTGATGATTTCGCTGAGGCGGGAGCGGATTTGATTACCGTGCACGCGGAAAGCTGCAGACATTTAGACCGGACCGTCTCTGCCATCAAAGAAAAAGGGCTGTTAGCAGGCGTGGCTTTAAATCCCGCCACGCCCCTCTCGGCGGTTTCCTGCCTGCTTCCCCAGGTAGACATGGTCCTGGTCATGACCGTCAATCCGGGATTTGCAGGACAGAGCCTGATCCCTTACACCATAGACAAAGTAAGGGACTTAAAGCAGATGATTCATGCGCAGGGGCTAAAGACAGATATTGAGGTAGACGGGGGCATTAACTTATCGAATGTGGCAGAAGTGATGGCGGCGGGAGCCAACATCATTGTCACAGGAAGCGCCATCTTTAACGGGAATGTAAGAGAAAATGCAGAGAGCTTTTTAAAAATCATCAATGGATAGGAATGGAGAAGGCGATGAAGCATTTTGTTATCATAACCGGAGGCCGAATCAGCGATGCGTTTGCAGTGCAGTATCTAAGGCAGGAGTCTTTTTTGGAAACTGCGGGGAACAAAAGCGAAAGAAGCATCATCGCGGCGGATTCCGGATTGGAGTTCTGTTATCGGAATCAGCTGCTGCCGCAGTTCGCGGTGGGAGATTTCGATTCCGTAACGCCAGAGACGCTTGCTTATTTCAGGCAGCAGCAGGGAATTGCATGGTATCCGCTAAATCCCCAAAAGGATGATACGGATACGGAGTTTGCCGTCCGCCTGGCGATAAAAAACGGCGCGGAAAAAATTACGATTCTGGGAGGCACAGGCAGCAGATTAGATCATGTGTTAGGAAATATAGAGCTGCTCGGCATCGGCATGGAGGCGGGAGTCCCCATGGAGCTGGTGGATGCCTGCAACCGAATCCGCATGATAAAATCGGGGATTGTGTTAAAAAAAGAGCAGCGGTTTGGGAAATATGTGTCGCTGATTCCCTATACGGATTGCGTCAAGCACCTGTACCTCACCGGGTTTTTGTATCCGTTGTCAGATTTCTGCCTGCAGGGCTTTTGCAGTCTTGGCATCAGCAATGAGATTGTGGAAAACGAGGCGGAAATTAAATTTGACGGTGGAATACTGTTGGTATTAGAAACGTCAGATGAGGCGTGACATAGAAAGCGGAAAGAGAGGATGGCCATGGAAAGGAATTTGACGACAGGAAGCGTCGCCAAGACAGTGATACAATTTTCACTTCCCTATTTACTGTCCTATTTTCTGCAGACTCTGTACGGGATGGCGGATTTATTTATCATTGGGCAGTTCAACGGTGTAGAAAGTACGACGGCGGTTTCCGCCGGAAGCCAGGTCATGCATATGGTGACGGTTATCATTGTGGGGCTGGCGATGGGGGCGACTGTGATGATCGGCCAGGCAGTCGGCAAGGGAAAGCGGGATCAGGCTGCCCGTACCATTGGAAATACCATCACGCTGTTTATGGTTTTATCGGTTGGATTGACAGTGGCACTGCTCGTATGTGTGAACCCCATCGTAAGCGTCATGTCCACGCCGGTGGAGGCAGTGTCCGGAACGGTTTCTTATCTTATGATCTGTTTTGCCGGGATACCGTTTATTACAGCTTACAACATTATAGGTTCTATCTTCCGGGGAATGGGTGACTCAAAAAGTCCTATGTACTTTATTGCCGCAGCCTGTGCCGCCAATATCATACTCGACTGCCTGTTCATTGGGGGCATGGGTCTGGGAGCTTCGGGGGCGGCATTGGGGACGACGCTGTCCCAGGCGTTTAGCGTGGTGATATCTCTGGTTGTCATCTTAAAGCGGGAAAGTGGGATACGGCTGAAGGCAGAAGATTTTAAACCGCAGCGGGAAACAATGGCAGGAATCGTGAAGGTTGGACTTCCCATTGCGTTTCAGGATGGCTTCGTGCAGATTGGCTTCCTTGTCATTACCGTCTTTGCCAATATGAGGGGGCTGAACGATGCTGCTGCAGTGGGAATTGTGGAGAAGCTGATTAGTATCCTGTTCCTGGTGCCTTCCGCTATGCTGCAGACGGTGTCGGCGCTTGCCGCACAGAATATCGGAGCGGGGAAGCATGACCGCGTACGCCTTGTGCTAAAGTATGCGACGCTAATGGCAGTCTTATGGGGAGTGGCGGCGGTCCTTGTTATGGAACTGGACGCGGAACGCTTTATCGGTATGCTTACCGGCAATGACAGAGTCGTGGTGCTTGGAAGCCAGTATTTGCGGGCTTACGTTTGGGACTGCATCTTCGCGGGGATTCATTTTTGTTTCAGCGGCTATTTTTGCGCATACAAACGTTCCGGAATCTCATTTATACATAATATCCTCTCGATTTTCTGCATCCGCATACCAATCTCCTATCTGGCGTCAATCTATTTTACGGACACGCTGTTTCCTATGGGAATCGCGCCGCCTGCAGGTTCGCTGTTTTCGGCAGTCTTCTGCATAGGCGTATTCTTCTGGATGGAAAAGAGGCGGAAGCTGCAGGGGAGCGCGGCAGAGGAATAAAAATCCGGTGCTGGATTTGCGGTGCCAAGTGTCAATTTCTCCTGCAAATCCGTGGGCATCCTTAACATGACCAGAAACTGTGGCACGCTATCAAACAAAATGGAAGAGGGAAAATTAAAAGTTAAAGGTTAAAAGTTAAAAGTTTTCAATCGGTTGGTGCAAGAGCCGCTAAAGCGGCAGAATGAGAGGGAAACATGGCAAAATATATCATGGCGTTAGACGCCGGGACGACAAGCAGCAGATGCATCCTTTTCAATGAGAATGGCGAAATGTGCAGTGTTGCGCAGAAAGAGTTCACACAGTATTTTCCACAGCCGGGGTGGGTGGAGCATGACGCAGAGGAAATTTGGTCTACGCAGCTGGAAGTGGCAAAAACCGCCATGGCAAACGTAGGGGCTGTGGCGGCGGATATCGGCGCCATCGGCATCACCAATCAGCGCGAGACGACGATTGTCTGGGACAAACATACGGGGAAGCCCATTTGCCATGCGATTGTATGGCAGTGCCGCAGAACGTCTGAGTATGCCGATTCCTTAAAGGAGCGGGGGCTTACGGAAACGTTCCGCCAAAAGACCGGGCTTGTCATTGACGCTTATTTTTCGGGGACAAAGCTAAAATGGATTTTAGACCATGTAGAGGGAGCCAGGGAAAAGGCGGAAAATGGGGATCTGCTTTTTGGGACAGTGGAAACCTGGCTCATCTGGAAGCTGACAAAAGGGCAGGTGCACGTGACGGATTATTCCAATGCGTCTAGGACCATGCTTTTTAATATCAGGACGCTAAAGTGGGATGAGGAGATTTTAAAGGAATTACAGATCCCGGAGCGTATGCTTCCGGAAGCAAAGCCCTCAAGCTGCATATACGGAACTTCCCATCCGGAATTTTTCGGCGGGCCGATTCCAATCGGCGGGGCTGCCGGAGATC
>CANQUZ010000133.1 GCA_947627165.1 uncultured Roseburia sp. | reverse complement strand
TAGGGATAGGCGGGCAGGAAGAAAAACCGGAGTTATCGGAGTTTGCCGCATTGCTTCTGCACCTCTTCTAAGGAGACGGAATAATGATGTTTTTGCACAATGGCTTTTAAATCGTCAAATTCCGGTTTTTCCTTTTCGACCCCATAGCCGGTGCTTTTTTTCACGCGGATTTCTCCGTAGGAAGTGCGGCGGGTTTCAAAGGAAGATTCCAATTTGGCGCGCCCGTACATCTGGCAGCGGACGCCCCGGGTGGTGGTGTGCAGAAAAAACAGTTCCGTGAATTTTTCCCGCTCCTCTGGAGGGCAAAGGCAGGTCAAAAGGACGCCGGGCCGGTTCTTTTTCATCTGGATGGGGGAGGTGTAAACATCCAACGCCCCGGATTCCAAAAGGATTTCTGCCGCAAGCCCGATGGCTTCTCCCGTCATATCGTCAAGATTGCAGGAAATGGAGAGCACCGTATCATCATAAGGGGAAATCTCGTTCTTTTCCGGTTGGTCCGTTTCCGCAGAAAAGTCAGGAGTCTGTGCCTGGAAGCGTTTTCCGAGGAAGGCACGGACGCAGTTGGCAATCTCAAAGTCCTTAACTCCCATGCCGTAACCGATGGTATCCACAGAAAGAGGAGGCATGGTAGTAAAGTGTGCGGCAAAATGGCGTAAAATGGCGGCTCCGGTGGGAGTGCAGAGTTCGCCGGCAATGGAACCGGCATAGCTGGGGATGCCTTTTAACAATTCTGCGGTGGCAGGCGCAGGGACGGACAAGACCCCGTGGGCGCATTTGACAAAACCGCTTCCGAGATGGATGGGGGAACAAAGAATCTCTTCCGGTGCAATCAGATAGAAAAGATAGCAGCAGCCCACGACATCCGCTAGGGCGTCGAGGGACCCCACTTCATGGAAATGGATCTGTTCGAGGGTGGTTTGATGCACCTTTGCCTCTGCGTTTCCGAGAAGGGTGTAAATCGAAACGGCATGATCCTTTACCTCTTCTGGCAGGGCAAGGGAGCGGATTTCCTTTAAGAGGGCAGGATAATTCCGGTGGACATGAGTTTCCCCCGAATGAGAGTGGCTGTGTGCTGTCTCTTCCGAATCATGATGAGAGTGGCTGTGTGCTGTTTCTTCTGAATCATGATGAGAGTGGCTGTGTACGGCTTCTCCTAAATCATGATGAGAGTGGCTGTGCGCGGCCTCTTCCGAATCATGATGAGAGTGGCTGTGTACACCTTCTTCCCTGCCGCCGATGGAAATTTTCATGTGCGTTCCGGTAATGCCGCATTTCCTGGAAGGTTCTGCGGAAATGGACACGCCGAAAGGTGCAAAAGCCTCATTCATATTCTTAAGAAACAATTCTTTTTTCTGGCATATCTCGTAGAGCGCGCCCATTAACATATCTCCGGCGGCGCCCATATTGCATTCCAAATAAAGTGTTTTCATATCATATCCTCCGTTCTGAGTTACCCGATTTTGTGGTTTATCATGCTGGCAAGATAGCCTGCTCCAAATCCGTTGTCAATATTGACCACGGAAACGCCGCTGGCGCAGGAATTTAACATGGACAAAAGAGCGGAAAGACCGCCGAAATTCGCCCCGTATCCGATGCTTGTGGGAACCGCAATCACGGGGCAGTCGGTAAGGCCTCCGATGACGCTGGCAAGCGCGCCCTCCATGCCGGCTGCGGCAATGATGACATTGGCGGAAGAGAGGACTTCCACATTGGAAAGCAGGCGGTGAAGCCCCGCCACTCCCACATCATAAAGCCTTACCACCGGATTGCCCAAAGTCTCGGCTGTAAGGGCGGCTTCCTCCGCCACGGGGATATCGCTGGTTCCTCCGGTGGCAACGACAATCGTGCCGGAAGCGGTGCAGCGTTTGGTGCGGTTTACAACGCCGATTTTGGACAGTTCATCATAGAAAAGAGAAAACCGTTCTTTCAGGTATTCCGCCGCCTCCGGGGACAGTCTGGTGATTAAAATGTTTTCCGGGCAATGGGCGAGCAGATTGGAAAGAATGCCTTCCATCTGTTCTTTTGTTTTGGAAGCCCCGTAAATCACCTCCGAAACCCCTTGCCGGAGCTGCCTGTGGTGGTCTACCTTGGCGTAGCCTAAGTCCTCAAAAGGTGCGGTTTTCAACTTAAGATAACCTTCCTCCGCAGAAAGGCTTCCCTGTTCTATCTGTTTTAAAATGTATTTGATCTGTTCGTTCTCCATAAAAGCTCCTACATTTATTTCATAATGGTATCATTATACCCGTCCATAGGACAAAATGCAAATCACCTTTGGCACTATTGGATAAAAACCAGAAACAATTTTTGTGAATTTGGTTTCTTGTGAAAAAATTGTCTGAATGTTACAATAAAGGAAACTAAAAAATAAAAAATAGTTTCCGACGAAAAAAGAAACGGATGTTTGAAAAGGAAAAGAGGGGCGGTATGGAGTTACGAGAACGGATCTTAGAGGAAACCATCCGGATTTTCAACCAAAAAGGACTGAAATTTACCATGGACGATATCGCAGGGCAGCTTGGCATGAGCAAGAAAACGATTTACACGGTATTTCGCGATAAAGAATCGCTGTTTTTGGATATGGTAGATTATCTGTTCGATTCCATCAAGGAGAGCGAGGAGCAGGTCCTAAAGGACAATCGGCTCAATACCTTGGAAAAAATAAGAAAGATACTGGGAGTCATGCCGGAGAGCTATAAGGATGTTGATTTCAGGCAATTATATCTGCTGCGGGATAAATATCCCGCCATCTATAAAAAGGTGGAAGAACGGTTAGAGACGGGGTGGGAGTCTACCATCGCCCTGTTGGAGCAGGGAATGCGGGAAGGGGTCATCCGACCGGTAGAAATTCCCTTGGTGAAGCTGATGCTGGAAGCGGCGGTAGAACAGTTTTTCCAGAGGGATATCCTCATCCAAAATAAAATATCTTATGTGGCTGCCTTAGAGGCGGTGGCGAACATCTTAGTGGACGGCATCCGGGCACGGTAAAACCGGTGGAAGCAGTAAAAACACTTGCCGTTTTGCGGGCAAGGACGCAATTTCATAATGAAAAATCATAAAAAGGAGAATCAGATGAAAGAAAAATCAAAAGAAATTTTCGGGAACCCTATGACAGAAAAAACGTATCAAAAAGCAGTGAAGTCGAAAAAGAGATACGCAAAAAAATTCGGGAATGACAGCGGACAGAATTACCCCATTATCCTGGAAAAAAATCCGCACATTGGAGATTTGTTAGGTGTTTATGACGTCAAATTAGGGGAAGGAGGAACGGAGGGAAAGGGCAGCTTTGACACAGAAAAAGGGCTGATTGTGGGAAATATCCGCATGGGCTTCGGACATTACCGCATATCCATGGCGATTGCTTCCGCGGCGCATTCCATGGGATATACGTCCTACTGGATGGACTTAAATTCCTACAAGCAAACCACCTGTACGAAGGTCATCAGCGCCCAGAACGAGTTATACTCTTTAGGCTCAAGGCTTTCCGGAAAGAGCAAGCTCTTTAACCGATTCGTGTGGGAACCCATGAATTACGAAGGGTTTCGGAAACTCTCCTACAACTCTTCCGATCAGAAAAACGCAGAGCTGATGGCACCCGTTTATCGGAATGTGCCGAAGGAAATACCGGTGGCGGCGACTCATGTATGGCCGGCGCAGGCCGCCGTTCATGCAAATATGAAATATGTGGTAAATGCCATTCCTGATAATTGGCCCATGGCGCTGCATTTTGCAGAGGGCAGTGTGCATACCGTCCAGACTCATTATGCTTACCAGGGATACCGCATCTTAAATGGGATGCAGGGACAGGATGTGCTGAACCCCATGCCGGAGGAAGAGCTGGTCTATACCGGCCATTATGTGGACCATGAGTTAGTCTCCAATATTGAGAAGGACTGCGCTTTAAGGCGGAAGAGAAAGGAAGAGGGAAAGCCCATGAGGTTTCTTTTGACCATCGGGGGAGCAGGGGCGCAGAAGGAAATTTTTGCAGAAATCATCCGCTATCTGCTGCCGGAAATCAAGGCGAAGCGGGCGGCTCTCTATGTCAATGTGGGCGATTACCGGAATGTCTGGGAAGAGCTGCAAAAAGAAATTCCCGGCATGAAAAAGTTATCCAGGGAGCACTTTAACCAGTGGGAGGAAACGAAAAAATTTGCAAGCAATGCCCTTACCGGAGACGTGATCGGGATCCATGGTTTCTGGCATGAGAATATTTTCGAGGCGGTGTACTGCACCAACCTTCTGATGAGAAGCTGTGATGTGCTGGTGACAAAGCCGAGTGAGCTTGCCTTTTATCCCGTGCCGAAACTCTTTATTAAAAGGGTGGGCGGCCATGAGCAGTGGGGAGCCGTCCATTCTTCCGAGATCGGGGATGGGACTTTGGAATGCAGGGATATTCCCCACACGCTGCAGATGCTGGAATTATTCTTAAAAGAAAAAAGCCTCCTGTTTGATATGTGCGACTGCATTGAAAGAAATAAAAACAGCGGCATTTACGACGGCGCCTATGAGGTGGTAAAACTGGCGTTCCGGCTGCGGGAGAAAGACAAAAAATAAGAAAGAAGGGCATTTTTATGAAACTGACAGGAAGAGAAAAAATATCTTACGGTCTGGGGGCTGTGGGAAAAGATATGGTTTATATGCTTTCCGCGAGTTACATTTTATACTATTATCAGGACATTTTAGGGGTGAACGCCCTTGTCATGGGCATGATTTTATTGGGTGCCCGCGTCTTCGACGCCTTCAATGACCCGATTATGGGGATTATTGTGGCAAAGACAAAGACGAGGTGGGGAAAGTTCCGTCCCTGGCTGTTGGCCGGAACGATACTAAACGCCGCAATCCTCTATTTGATGTTTGCCGCGCCTCCCGCCCTGACGGGGAAAGGCCTTATCGCCTATGCGGCGGTCACATACGTTCTCTGGGGCGTGACTTACACCATGATGGACATTCCTTACTGGTCTATGATACCGGCATTTACGGAGGGCGGAAAGGAGAGAGAGGGGCTGTCCACTCTGGCGAGATCCTGTGCCGGCGTGGGCTCCGCCATCGTCACGATTATCACCATGAAATGTGTGTATTTGCTGGGACAAGGTGACGAGCGAGTGGGATTCCGGTGGTTGGCCCTGTGGATTGCCGTTTTGTTTGTGGTCTTAATCGTGATTACCTGTACGAACATCAGGGAAAAATCCACGGTAGATATGGATACGCCGACAGTAAAACAGATGTTTCAGGCGTTGTTGCAAAACGATCAGGCAATGACGGTCGTTTTCACCATCGTATTAATCAACTGCTCCATTTATATTACGTCCAACCTGGTCATTTACTTTTTTAAATATGACTTTGGCGGCAGCGGCTGGTATAACAGCTATACCTTATTTAACACCTTTGGCGGAGGCATCCAGATTTTGTCCATGATGCTGTTTTTCCCGATGCTGCGGAAATTGTTAACTACCATCCAGGTGTTTTATTTCAGCTTTGCCATGGCGATTTTAGGATATGCTTCTCTGCTGTTTTTGGCATTTACCAATATGTCCAATGTATTTTTGCTGTTTATTCCGGGATTCTTCATCTTTGCCGCAAACGGTATGTTGTCAGTGCTGACGACCATCTTCCTTGCCAACACCGTAGATTATGGAGAATTAAAAAATCACAGGCGGGATGAGAGCATCATTTTCTCCATGCAGACCTTTGTGGTAAAATTGGCTTCCGGCGTGGCGGCATTGGCAGCCTCCATTACCTTAAGCCTTTGCAAGCTGAGCAATGATACTTCCGAGACTCAGGCGGCAGCAGACGCGGCGGCAGGATCTGTGGTGGGGCTGCGCATGACCATGACGGTCATCCCCATTATTGGATTGCTGATTGCGATTGCCATCTTCCACAGGAATTATATCTTAAACGAACAGAAAGTAGAACAAATCGCTGCGGAAATAAAGGAAGCGCGCGATAGATAACGGCAGACGCCACAGGCGGCTGTGCGCTGGAAACGAAGAAAGGGAAGGGTTCCTTATGATAAAAGCAGAGAATCAGATTTTTAACCTTACGACGGCAAATACCTCTTATGTATTCCGGGTGATGGAAAGCGGCCAGTTAGAACACCTTCATTATGGAAGAAAAATTACCATGCCGGGCGAGGCATTGTTTGAAAAATGCGTCTTTGCTCCGGGCAATACCAACGTGGCAGAG
>CANQUZ010000132.1 GCA_947627165.1 uncultured Roseburia sp. | reverse complement strand
TCTGATTGCCCACTGTGCAGGAAGTCTTACAAGCGGACTGACAGGAAGTCTGGCACTCGCCGCATCCGCCTTTTTTGACTGTGTTCTGTAATCTCTTAGTATTTAATGTTTTTACGTGTTTCATAATGGTTTCTCCTTTACATCCTATTTCCGCACACACCGGACGGCGCTTGCATCATCCGGCGCATCCCCCGGAGGGTTTATAGCAAACGGCGCGTAAGGCTGATATCTGCTATAGGTATCTCACCGCTTTTGGCGCGGAGTTCTGGTAACTTTCATAGTATAACACATTGTTCTGCATATGGAAAGCACTTTTTTGCGTATCTCAACGCTGCTAACTAATCATTCCCCCCGCCATACCGGAAGCCCCGCACAGGATTGCCGTCGTGATGACTTTTACCATCTCCATTTCCAGTCCGCCTTTGACCAGCATGGACACCAGGAGCAAAATCACAAAATAAACGGCTCCTGCCGCCAACCCCCACAAAAATTTCTGCTCTTTCATTATCTTGCCCATGCAAAAGCCTCCAACCACGCCGGAAATCACGTAAATGACCACAATTCCGATTTTTACCGCTTCTTCACTTAACTCCATCCGAAACAATAACGCCGCCAGCAGCAACAGCAGCAGCCCGCTTACAAGAAACATGACAAAGACTGCTGCAAACATGGCAGTAGCCGGGCTGCTCTTAGAATCCCTTGCTTTCATTTTATTCTGCAAATTCATTTTTCCTCCATACCGAACCGCATTTTAAGATATCTGTCAAACTATATGCAAAAACGGCGGAGACTATGCTTTCTTTCGCACAGACTCCGCCGTATCCCGACCGGCATGAAACCACAAAACTTTTTCTAAGCTGTAACAGTTCAGCCCACGCCATTCGCAATCTCGCACTACGTGCTTCAAAACTTACTATCGTAAGCGGATTGCTCATGAACGGGCGTTCTGCTCATAAGCAGTCCGTATGCTCATTCATGCAAGCATGATTCGCCTACGAGACTGCTTATGGCTGAACTGTTACTCTAAGCTACATATTGATACATAAAAATAAAATGACAAAAGCTGCCTGCCATTACAAACAGATGAAAAATTTCATGGGATCCAAAAGCGGTGTGCCTGGAGTTAAACAGCGGGAGTTTCAGGGCATAAATTACGCCTCCTACCGTATAAATCACACCCCCTGCCAAAAGCCAGTCGAAAGCCTCTCTGCTAAGCTCCTCAAATAACTGGCCAAAAACAAAAATACACGCCCAGCCCAGCGCAATATAAAGAATGGAAGATACCCATTTGGGGCAGTTCACCCAGACCGCCTTAAAAATCATGCCCGCCGCTGCAATCCCCCAGACCGCCGCCAGAAGCCTGCGCCCGCTCTGTCCGGCCAACACCGTTACGCATACCGGCGTGTAAGACCCGGCAATCAAGATAAAGATCATCATATGGTCGATTTTTCGGAACACCTTTAAGATGTTTTCTTTTACTATCAAAGAATGGTACAGGGCGCTTGCCCCATATAACAAAATCATGCTGGCCACAAATATTGCCATTGCCGCCACAGTCTGCCCGCTTCCCTCAGACGCCGTTTTCAACAAAAGCGGCATGGCGGCCAACGCTGCCAATATCATTGCAATAAAGTGTGTGATTGCGCTCCCCGGTTCACGAATTGTCCTCTGCATTGTCGTCCCTCCATCCTGACATAGGTGTAAAAACGCGGGAAAATCATTCATTGCTTCGTTTTGCTTTCCCCTATTTTTCGGAATATAGTTTTTACATCTATTTAATGTAGTATTAAAAACTACTTGTCGTTTACATTGATACTACCACTTATTTTATGCAGTGTCAACAAAACTATGAACAGGATTTGAAAAAACGGCCCGCAATCGCCAGATTTTCCTTCTGGCTTTCGCAGGCCGACACAGCTTTCTGTTCCGTTTTCTATCTTATAATTCACAATTATTCACAGTGCGCGGGAACGGGATAACGTCGCGGATGTTGGACATACCTGTCAGGTACATCACGCAGCGCTCAAATCCCAGCCCAAATCCTGCGTGTCTCGCAGAACCGTATTTCCGGAGGTCTAAGTAGAATCCATAGTCTTCCTCCCGCAATCCCATCTCACGGATTCGGTTTAACAGCTTCTCATAATCATCCTCTCTCTGGCTGCCCCCGATAATCTCTCCGATGCCGGGCACTAAGCAGTCCACAGCGGCAACCGTCTTGCCATCCTCATTCAGCTTCATATAAAACGCCTTAATGTCCTTCGGATAATCGGTGACAAACACAGGACGCTTGTACACCTCTTCCGTCAGATAACGCTCATGTTCTGTCTGAAGGTCCGCGCCCCAGGAAGCTTTGTATTCAAATTTATCATTGTGTTTCTGTAAAATTTCGATTGCCTCTGTATAGGTAACGCGGGCAAAATCAGAATTTACTACGTTATTTAACCGATCCAATAAACCTTTGTCAATGAAATTGTTGAAAAATGCCATTTCCTCCGGCGCACGTTCCAGGACATAGCTGATAATGTATTTTAACATACTCTCCGCCAGCCTCATATCGTCCTCTAAATCTGCAAAAGCAATTTCCGGCTCAATCATCCAGAACTCCGCCGCGTGTCTGGTGGTGTTGGAATTTTCCGCGCGGAACGTGGGGCCAAAGGTATAAATATTCTTAAACGCCATGGCATACGTCTCGCCATTTAACTGGCCGCTAACGGTCAGGTTGGTAGGCTTATTAAAGAAATCCCTGCCGAAATCAATCGTTCCGTCTTCTTTTTTGGGCAGGTTGTTTAAATCCAGGGTTGTAACCTGGAACATTTCCCCCGCGCCCTCGCAGTCGCTCCCCGTAATTAACGGCGTGTGCACATAGACAAAATCTCTTTCCTGGAAAAATTTGTGTATGGCATACGCCACCAGAGAACGCACACGGAATACGGCCTCAAAGGTGTTCGTCCTCGGCCTCAAATGGGAAATCGTCCTCAAATATTCAAAGCTGTGCTTCTTTTTCTGCAGCGGGTAGTCCGGCGTGGAAGCGCCCTCCACTATAATTTCCGCCGCCTGAATCTCAAACGGCTGCTTCGTCCCCGGAGTCGCTACCATTTTGCCGGTTACGATGATGGCCGCGCCCACATTGAGCTTTTCTATCTCAGAGAAATTATCCAGCACATCAGAATAGACTACCTGAACCGGCTCAAAAAAAGTGCCGTCGTTGACCACAATAAATCCAAAATTCTTAGAGTTGCGGATATTTCTGACCCAGCCCCCGATGGTGACTGTCTGGTCCGTATATTCCTCCTGATTCCGGAATAATTCCCTTATGTTTACCATATCCATAATCTACCTCATTTCTGCGCGGCTTTTGTTTTGGTGTTTACCGGTCTTTGCACCGTCAGCCCCGCGGTTGCTGCGCAGACGCAGGACTGTTCCCCTATTCCTTATCTTATCCGCCGGATGCGGAAAAAGCAACGGTTATTTTTCCGTCTCCTCTTCCGTCTCCCCGTCAGTATTTGTCTCATTGATTTTGACGGTATCTTTGAGCTTTTCCAGCGCCAGATTATCCACATAAATCTGTCTCAGATAGGCTTCCCCATAGGCGGCGTCATCATATCCGTAATTTTTATACAGCGCCTCTTCTGATTCATATCCATTGCCGCTGACTAAATTCTGAATATATCCGCTGTACCCCTCTTCGTCTAAGGTAATATTCTCTTTTTCTGCGATGGCTTCCATGATAAACTCCAGGGAAATATTTTCTTTCATGCCTGATTCCCATTCTTCCCTGGATTCCTCTAAAGTCTTCCCATAATTCGTACTCAGATAATCTTCCAGCTGTGATTCATCCCCGGACAGGTTCTCCTGCACGAATTGGGTCTGATAATCATTGACCCTTGCTGCCAGATAGTCCTCCGGTATGTCCACGGTACAGTTTTCCAGCAGATAGCTTTGGATAGCGGTATACGTATCCGATAATTTCGTATTTTCCGCAGAAAGTTCCAGATAAGAACGCAGCTGGTCATACATGGCATCTAACGACTCCACATCATACTGCTCTTTCACAAAGGCGTCGTCTACCTCTTCCTCCGTAATCTCTTTTTGAATCGAATTGACTGTAAAGGTAAATACGACTGCCTTTCCAGCTAAATCCTCTGAACCGTAATTCTCCGGAAACGTCACATCCCAATCTATCACATCGCCCACCGAAGCACCTTTTAATCCATCCGTAAAGCCGTCAATGTATCCGGAACCCCCGCCTGCGGAAGAATTGTTGTACACGTCGATGTTCTGGTTTTCGGCTGTCCCGCCGTCAAACGCCACTCCATCTAACTTTCCAACGTAGTCCACATTTACGATATCCCCTTCCCCGACGGTGGTTTTCGTCTCATCTTTCACATAATAGGGACCATAGTAGGAGAACATCTGGGAAAAGTATTCTTTTACTTCCTCCTCATTCACGGTATAGTCTCCCTCAATGGAAACCTCCATATTCGGGTAATCGCAGAGGGTCACATAGTCCGATGCTATCAGGTCAAACGACGGGCTCTCATACTCCGCCGCTGCGCCGCCCTCTTCCGCCTCTGTTCCTGACACCTGTTCTTTCGTATCGCCGCTGCCGCATCCAATAGCCGCAACCGCCATTACTGCGCTGAGTAACAATGCTGCTTTCCTTTTCATGTTTCATCTTTTCCTTTCCAAAAACCTCCCTGGGGCAGGGAATCTGTCCCAAGACATAGCATCTCATTCCAATCTCCATGCTAACTTTATTAACATATCACATTTTTTTACAAAATAAAAGCTGTCACCCAAAGATTTAACAAAGTTTTCGTAACAGTTCAGCCATAAGCAGTCTCGTAGGCGAATCATGTTTGCATGAATGAGCATACGAGACTGCTTATGAGCAGAACGCCCGCTAATGAGCAATTTTGAAGCACGTAGTGCGAGATTGCGAATGGCGTGGGCTGAACTGTTACAAGTTTTCAAAGTTTTCAAAGTTTTACGATTGCTTTTTTTCTTAATCAATGCTACAATGAAATGCAGACTGAACTTTAGGGAGGAGAAACCATGAATACGCCCACGATCGTTTTATTGGTAATTTTAGCAGTATTAATCATTGGCATTGTCGTATTATATTTCCTCGGCAAAAAAGCCCAAAAAAAGAAAGCCCAGCAGGATGAGCAGTTAGCGGCAGCCGCCCAGGTTATCCCCATGCTGATTATCGATAAAAAGCGAATGCGCATCACAGAATCAGGACTTCCACAGGTTGTCATCGACCAGACTCCCAAGCTGATGCGTCGGGCAAAGCTTCCCATTGTAAAAGCAAAAGTAGGGCCAAAGGTTATGTCCTTGATTGCAGATGAGGCGGTTTTTGACCTCATTCCTCTGAAAAAAGAAGTAAAAGCGACTGTCAGCGGCATTTACATCACCAAAGTCACCGGCATCCGCGGACCGTTGGAGAAACCGGAAGGCAAAAAGAGCTGGAGGGCAAGGATGAAGGATAAGTTAACCAAAACCTCCAAAAAGTTAGAGGCTGCACAGCCCGCTGCCCAGGGGAAGAAACAAAAAAATAAAAAATAGCAGAAACCTGGCTTTTGCAGGTTTACTACCATCATAAAAAATCTAAAAATCAGGAGAGTGTTGAGGCACTCTCCTTTTTCATAGCTTTTCCAATTTCACAGTTCTTCTAATTTCACAATTTTTTCCATGTAACCCCATTTCTGTCCCCGGAACGGAGCACTCCCTTTACACTCCTACCGCGCTATCTCCTGCCTATTTCTGTATCAGAGGAAGTGACCACACTGTGTTCCTTAATATAGTCGATAACCGCATCCAATTCTGTGAACGCAAGCCCCACATAACTGTCCGCCGCCCCATAGTAAATCGCAATTTTTCCGCTTTCCGAATCATGGATCGTCGCGCATGGGAAGCAGACATTTGGCACAAACCCGCGCTCTTCATACCACTCTTCCGGGGTGAGCAGGAAGTTTTCACAGCGGTATTTTACAATGGAAGGGTTATCCAAATCCAAAATCGCACCTCCGATAGAATATACATATCCATTACAGGTTCCGCTCACGCCATGATAGAACAAAAGCCATCCTTCCGACGTCTCAATGGGCGCGGCGCCTCCGCCGATCGCACAAATGACGCCGCAATAAAATCAAAGCCCTGCTCAATACCGAACTCAATA
>CANQUZ010000131.1 GCA_947627165.1 uncultured Roseburia sp. | reverse complement strand
CAAGGTTCAAGATGCCTATCGGCAGCAAAACCAGCATCAGGGCGTTCCCAACACGCCAAACCCACAAAGGGCAGCGGAACACCAGATACACCATTGCCTCTCCGGACATCCTGCCCACCCAGGTTTGATAACGCCAGCTAAGGTATTCCCAAAATCCCATCTCATGGGCATATTGATAAAAAAAGGCGTCGTCGCCGTCGGAGTAGCCTGCCCTCGCTAAAATAAAAAGCGCGGCAATGAACATCCCTGTCCAAAAGAAGATTCGTTTTTGCGATTCTTTCATTTATCCGCTTCCTTCCAAATTTTCACCCAATAATCACGATTCATTGTACAGCGCAAAATCTGCTTTCTGCTTAACTTTTTATGGCGTTTTCCCATGAAGTACCCCGCATATTTTCCTGCGCACTGCATACCTAAATGGAAAATCAGATAAGGCTTTCCAATGCTGCAGAGATATCTTACGGTACTCTTCACCAATCTCATTCCTTCCTCTTCCGAGCGCACCCGCTCAAAAATCTCCGGATGCTGTGTCTGGGATACCGCCAAATCAAAGTTCCGGCAAAACTGCTGGCGCACCGAATAATTGTGGGAATGAATCACCATCGCTTCCGCGGCGTAATACACATAATACCCTTCCATAATGGCTTTTGCCGCGAAAAACATATCTTCGTTAAAAATCACAGGCGTCTCAAAACCGCCAAGTTTTTCAAAAATTTCCCGCCGGTAGGCAGCGCAGACATCGGAGCAAAAGAACGTCTTAATTCCCAGTGCAGGGAGATCTTCCTTTCCCTTTTTCCGGCTCTCCTTTGGATAATTAAACTGCCTTGTATAACGCTCCACAATCGAACAGTCCTCCCGGGGAAGCTGCCTGGCGTATGACGCCGCCGTATCCGCCGATTCCAACGGCCGCATCAGCTGTTCCACCAAATGCGCATCCGCCGGGACTGCATCCTGAGTCATAAATAAGATTACATCCGCCTCCGACTGTTTTGCCCCGAACAACCGGGTGCCGCCGTGGTCAAATTCTTCTTTTGGTATATGGTACAGCTCATAGGGACAAGGCAGAAGCTCCAGAGCCTTCTCAATAGGGTATCGCTCCACCGCCTCCCTCCAGAGGGCTTCCTCCGTATTTAAAATAATGACCCTATGAATAAGAAAGGTCTGCTCCTGCAATTTTTGCAGAAGCAGACAAAAAGTGCCGTTCGGCTGATAAGTCGGAACAATCACATCCACGTTCATTTAAGCTCCATCTCCCTGGTGATAGCCGGTATCGTTGATAATCTGCGCGCTCTTTTCCTTCACTGCATCCGTCGGCTCATAGGCATTGTCATCATATAAGAAGGCATGGAGCTGTTTCACATTACTTTCCAGGTCGCAGGGAATCACGCAGTCTCCCTTCTTCCCCATAACCTTTGTGGTTTTTTCAAAAGGAAATCCAACCGTCTCCCCCAACTCATACTGAAACATCTGCGCCGCCAATGCAATCAAGTCGGTATTGCTATAGTTTGTCTTAATATCGCCAAATAATGCATTGATTAGACTGTTAATGGTCTTTAAATTGGCCTTTTGCGCCTTTTCAATCATTGCCGAAATAATCGTCCTCTGGCGTTCGGTACGTTTATAATCATCCCCCGCCGTCTGCCGGATACGGGCATAAGCGCAGGCCTGCACTCCATCTAAGGTAACATTCGTGCCCCCGCCCGATAAGTATTTGGAATTATGCTTTGTCATCTTGTTAATCTCGTCCATATAGCCGTACATCAGGACAGCCTCAAGATCCGTCACTTCCGGAACCACAACGCCGCCCAGCAAATCCACGCATTCTACCACCGCGTTAAAATCTACAGTGACATAGTCCGTGATATCAAGGTCGAGATTTTTATTTAACATGGTGATTGCCTGTTCCGGCCCGCCGCTGGCGTAAGCGGAGTTGCATTTTTTGTAGGAGCCTCCCCCTATGTCCAGATAGCTGTCACGATACACGGAAGCCAGCTTCACCTGGTGGGTGTCGTTATTGATGCTTGCGATGATGATGACATCGCTGTTTCCTTTGGAAAGGTTGCCGTTAGAACGGTTATCCAGCCCAAAGAGGGCTAAGGTGGTATACCCTTTCATGATTTCCTGCGCCTCGGAGGAAATCCCCTCGTTTACTTCGACTTCTTCCGGGTCAAAAGATGTGTCTTTTTCAATTTTGGAAAGCTTGACGACCACAAACAACACCGCCGCCAAAATCAGCAATACCAAAATCTCCACCGCCACGATGATCAGTCTTCTCTTCTGTTTCTTTTTCGCAGGTTTTTTGCCTGCGGGCGCCTGCCCTGATTTGGTTTTCTCTTGTTCTGTTTTGCTCATAAAGTTTCTCCTAATACGCGTTTTTATTGATAAATCCTTTGAAAATGGTGAGGAACAGGATTTTAATATCCAGTCCCAACGTCCAGTTTTCAATGTAGTATAGATCGTACTCTATCCTCTTCCGTATAGAAGTGTCTCCCCGATAACCGTGGATCTGCGCCCAGCCAGTCATTCCGGGCCTTACCTGATGTTTGATCATATAGCGGGGAATCTCTTCCCGAAACTTCTCCACATACTGGGGCCGTTCCGGTCTTGGCCCCACCAGGCTCATATCTCCCTTTAACACATTGAACAGCTGGGCGCGGACCTATGATTGACATTTGTCCCAAAAATATATTGAAAATTTGCGGCAATTCATCAAGGCTTGTCTTTCGCAAAAGCCTGCCTATTTTGGTAATTCTGGGATCGTTCTTTTGCGTCCAGCCTTTCCGCTCCTCCTCCTCTGTCTGGACATACATCGTCCGAAACTTATACATGGAAAACGGCCTGTTATGCAGCCCCACCCTCTCCTGCTTAAAAATCAGAGGCCCCTTTGAGGTGGCCTTTACCGCTATGGCGGTTGCGGCCATCACCGGAGAAAACAGGATGATGCAGACAATAGAACCCACGATATCCACGCAGCGTTTTAAAAAAGCATGAAACGTATTCGACAGTGGGACATACCGGATATTGATTACCGGAAGCCCCAGCAAATCCTCTGTGTAAGGCCTTGTCGGAATAATATTCCCATAGTCCGGAATAAACTTCGTATGGACCCCGGACTTCTCGCACTCAGCTACGATTTTTTCCAGTTTATAGTATTCTTCCAGCCCCAGGGTAATGGCTATCTCGTCCAGCCTGCTCTCAGGAAGGATATAGAGCAGATTTCCAATGCTCCCGATCACCTTAATGCCCTTATAGGTCGTCCCCCTGGCAATGTGGTCGTCTAAAATCCCCCTGACATTATAGCCCCATTGAGGGTTTTGCTGTATCCTGTCAATATACTGTTCTGCGGCCCTTGAGTAGCCTACCAGAAGAATGTGCTTGAGATTATAGCCATTTCTCCGAATGCTCTGCAGCATATGCCGGAGCAGCAGCCGGAAACTCTCCTCTAACACCACATTGATTACAAAGAAATAAAAAAACATCTCCCTGGAAAAGTTCTGGAACTGCTCTTCATAAGACTGCAAAAAGAATAATCCGGTAAACGTGACGAGAAATCCCACCGTATTCGCCGCCACGATATTAGACAGCTCCAAACGCCTTCCCTGTATGCGCTTAGAGGTATATAGGTTAAAAGCGTAATATAAGATTAACAGCAGCGGGACGATTATCACCAGCGCCCACATATAATAGCGGAACGGAAGCGCGCCGCCTTTCGTGTCCAGGATGCCGCTCGAAAACTTTAACCACCATGCTAACACATAGGACACTACAATTACAACTGCATCGATTATGACGTGCAGCCTGTTCAAATGCTGCTGATTATCTTTTATCATAGTGTCATCCTTCATCCCTCTTCAAGTTCTCATATAGGAATTATCATACAATAATTTTCCAAAAAGCACAACTTCTTTTTCCCGTATCCATCTCGCAAAATCTTAATATTTTCTTATCTTTTCCGGCGATTCTCCCCAAACAGCTATCTCTCTATGAAAATGCGGAACAGATTGACAAACATCTCCCATTCCAGCCTCACATAATGCCTCAGACGGCAGCTTTGATATTTTACCCTTTTACAGCCCCGGCGCTCCCGGATCCCCTCCCGGATACCGGAAATATATTCTTTCCCAAACCCTTTTTGGAAGAAAAACAGCGACTTTATCACCACCCCCAGGAAAAGCAGGGGCAGATTGAGCAGCCATTGCCCAAACGGCATATTCTTATAAATCACAAAAATCGAATTTCTCGCCGCCAGATAAACTTTTTTTTCATTGTAGCGGGTTCCCGTAGTGGCGCTTCCCACATGGTAAACTTTCGCCCTGGGAAAATAGCGGTTTCGGTAGCCCATAATTCTGGCGCGGTAGCATAAATCCACGTCTTCTAAATAGGCAAAATGGCGTTCGTCCAAAAGCCCGGTTTTTTGCAGAAGATCCCTGCGGTAAATGGCGGCCCCGCCGCAGGAAGAAAAGATATCGGCCTCCCTGTCAAAAGAAGAGACGGGCTTTCCCTTGCCCCTCGCCCTCGCCCAGCCGAAAAGGGTGTATAAATCACCTGCATTGTCTATCCTGTTCCTCTGCTTATAATCAATCATCTTTGCGCTTCCGGAAAAAATGTCCGGCGACTGTTTAATGCCGCTTACTAACTCTTTTACAAAGTCAGGATCCGCTTCCGTGTCATTGTTCAGCAGAAGCACAAAGGGGCTTTTCGCCTTTTTGATGCCGATATTGACCGCCTTGCAAAATCCCGTATTTTCCCCCAGAGCAACGATTTCCATATCCAGCAGCTCCGATGTCACAGACGCACTGCCGTCTGTGGATCCATTGTCAATGACAAGAAGCTTAAAATCCTGAAAGGTCTGCCGCTCTAAGGTCCTTATGCAGTTTTCCAGCAGCGTTTTTCCATTGTAATTTGGAATCACTATCGTAACTTCCGCCATATTTCCCCTCATTCTGCCGCTTCAGCGGCTCTTGCTACGGATTGAAAATTTTCATCTCCAATCTTGTACCACCTAACTAAAATCCTTTAATGTGTAATTAGGATACACAGATGAAAAATTTGGATTGTAGTAAGGATCCCCTCCTTTTAAGATGCCAATCCAGTGATTTCTCATATAGTCAATTTCCCGTTGGAAACGCGCCGCCTTTTCCGGGGAATCCTCCGCCCCTCTGGACTTCGACTCGTAATGATACGCCTCGGCGTGGGGATTATATACCACAAGATATCCCAGCCTGCGCACCTTTAAGCAAAAATCCACATCATTAAATGCAACTGCCAGTTCTTCTGTAAAGCCTCCCGCCTCTTCGTACACAGCCTTTTTTACCATGAGAAAGGCAGCCGTCACCGCACTGTAATCCATCTGAAGCGATGCCTTGTGCAGATATCCGCTCCTCTCCCTGCTTAGCCCGGTAAACATATTTGAGGCAATACCCCTGGCGTTCCCCCCAATGCCAACCACAATCCCGGCGTGCTGAACGGTGTCATCCGGATAGTAGAGCTTTGCCCCTACAATTCCTACCTCCCTGCGCTGGCAGACGCCCAGCATCGTCCGGAAGCAGTCCGCGTCGATTAACTCAATATCGTTATTTAAAAATACCAGATATTCGCCTTTTGCAAAGGATACGCCAAAATTATTCAAACCGGAATAGTTAAAGCCGTGTTCCCAGACGGCGGTAAGGATGCGCTGACCTCCCGACAGGCAGCCCTCCAGCAGGCGCACTCCCCGCTCCTTTCGCTCTTTCGGCGCAACCGTCCGATAGTAGCGGAAGGTTTCTTCCGAACTGTTATTTTCCACGATAATAATCTCATAATTTTGATAAGAGGATTTCTCAATGGACGCTAAACATTTTTTTAGTGTCTCCACCTCATCTTTATTGGGAATGATAATCGAAATCAGCGGTTCCCCCAAAGGCTCATACTCCACCTCGTAAAATCCCAAATCCTTTTTGGGCGTTACCGCCGCCCTCACCCCGAGACGCCTCAGATGGTCTTCAATGGCGCGTTTTCCCGCTTCCACCGCATACTGTTTGCTAAAGGGATTCTCCGCCGTAGAATCGCTGTGGCAGCGCCAATGATACAGAATCTTCGGGATATGCCCGATGGCCGACGCTTCCTCCACACACCTTAAAATAAAATCATAATCCTGCGCGCCGTCATATTCCGGGCGGATGCCTCCCACCCGCTCTGCGATTTCCCGTTTTACCGCCAGAAAGTGGGTGATGTAATTATTACAGCGCAGCAAGTCAATATTGATATCCGGCTTTAAATGAGGCGCAAAATGCGTCTTGCCGTCCCAGTCCACCTTATCCTCGTCGGTGTAAATCATGTCATAGGAAGCCGCGCTC
>CANQUZ010000130.1 GCA_947627165.1 uncultured Roseburia sp. | reverse complement strand
CCTCGATAGTCTCCCTGGTCACGAGTATCCTGCCGTACGGAAGGACTGCTGCAATGGCGCATACAAAGCGCGCTGTACGCTTTTCTTTCGGCACGCCGGCAAGGCGGTCTAAGATTGCCTGATTTTTGATATCGTAAGAGGTATCTTCCCCCAGATACCGGGCGGAATATACGCCTGGCTCCTTATTCAGATAATCCACCTCCAGTCCCGAATCGTCCGCAAGGACAATGTCCTTTGTCATTGCTGCGATTGCTTTCGCCTTGATTACGGCATTCTCCTCAAAGGTGGCACCATCCTCTAAAATATCCGCCTCAATCCCCGCTTCTTTCATAGAGAGGATTTCCACATCCATATCCGCCATAATCTCTCTGATTTCTTTCATCTTTCCGGCATTGCCGGTAGCAAAAATAATCCTTTTCATTTCCAAATAAATCCTTTCATGCCCAGCAGCCTCCGTTGAGAACATCCCATTCCCCGCCCGAACGCCTCAGTCTATTCGCGCGCCATTGCCGCCGAACGCCCTGCTGGCTTTTTATATCGTTTCCTTCTATTGATCATTGCTAAACGCCTTGATGCAAAGATTCGCTTCCTCTACTGTATCGATGCTCACCCACTTGCTCCCATTGGAACTGATGTAACTTTCCCCGTCATCTAATATGACATCTTTTGATTCCTCGTCCGCCGCATATTCAATCGCCATGGGGTGGATGGAATCCGGCGTTATCATATGGAGCACCACTGCATATCTCTCCCCAGGCTCCACACTGATTTCCCGTTGAAATTCAGCCGTGTAATAACCGGCATTGCTAAGTTTCCCGGAAGCCACCGGAATCATATTCTGAAAAGATTCCTCATCTTCAAACTGCTTTACTACATAAATTTCATACTGGGAATTTTTTGCCGTAGCATAAAATCCTGCCGCCACTAAATTTTCCGCCCCGTTTGCGGTGTATACATTCGCGCCATACATACTCTCTTTATTATAACCCAACTGGCCTCTCCAGCCGCACAGATCGCTCTGGTAAATATGGTCATAGTTGTCCGCCTCTTCAATCCCTGTGTAGACAACGTTATGGGTCCCGATGTTAGTATCATAGTAAGAAATATAAAAAATACCGGATTCCCCAAAATCTTTTCCCCAACTGTTTTGGCAGATAAAGGCTCCGTCCCCTTCCAGATCCACCGTAAAATTCTCTTTCGGATAATTGTCATCCCAGCCGATGATCACCACGTCATGGTTGGGCTTTTCCGTGCCTATGTAGCAGTAGGCATTCGTTTCTTTATTAAAATAAGGGGAAGAGGACTGGGAGCTTCGCAGGGAATTGTAAATCGAAGTCTGTACCCCTCCGTACTTAAATACCGCCTCCTGAATTTTCTCGTAATCTTTTCCGTCGATAATCTGCATCTCCTGGATGTGCTTTACCGGCTCTAAACCGCTTTCCGTCTTTTCATCTCCGTAAGGGTCGTCCGCCTCATACACAGGCCCGCCCCAGGATGCCAAATACGCCATTCCAATGGTATAATCCCCTCCCTCATACTGATTCAGGTTAAAATCATTGGACAGCGTCATGTGGTCCACAGAATATTGGACTCTCTCTTCCGGCAGCAGAACGGATTCCATCGCGGCAAGCGCCGCAAAAGACCAACAGGTTCCGTATCTGCCCTGGTTACGCACTTCCGACGCCCTTCCCTTTTCCCGCAAATCATACTTCGTCGGCACAACTGCCGCGCTCATCGCTTTGTCGGACGCCTGCGCTTCATTTTCCTGCATATCCCAACTGTAAGTGTAATCCAGGTATTCCGCCAAGTCATTTAAACTGACAAAGAACTGACTGCCCTTTTGCATAAAGGGGGACACAATTTCTTCTTTTTTGCCATTGACCGATGCGGTATACTCCTCTGCCAGAAATTCCACTTGATTGGAATGCTTTTCCACCAGAAGCCTCTTTTTATCATACACATGAGCGCTGCAGTCGAGCGCATCCCGCAAAATCGTCACCGGCACCATGATATTCAAATTGTTGTCCATAAACAAAGAATATTCTTCATTGGTATATTGCTTATTATCTATCACAACCGACAATAAATGATCGTTCACCCCCGAAGCGATTAACGGATTCCAGGTTTCTTTCTGTAAATCGCCGCCGCGAAAGCTCCCAATCTTTTCATAGCCTTCCAATAAAGTATTAAATTTTATCAAAAAAGTAATTGCCACGATTCCTCCAAAGGCAATAAATCTTTTTGAACAATTCATTTAACTCTCCCTCATCTTATCTCTCTTCGGCGGTTTCGGCCCCATAAACTGATAGAAATAGGTTTTTAACATACCATTATATATTTTCCGGTTTTTATCCGCCTTTCTTCCGATGTAGCGTTCCGTATCCTCATAGCTGGTAATCAGATACATGGACCAGGAATCCAGCATCCGGTAGGCTTCCCCAATCTGTGTATAAAGCTCCGGCAAATCCGCCTTGTCCTCCAAACGCTCTCCGTAAGGAGGATTTGACACAAGGAACCCATATTTCCCCGGATGGCGCAGGGCGGCAACCGGACGCTGCTGAAAATGGATCAGATGCGCTACGCCGGCGCGCTTCGCGTTTTCCCTTGCCACTTTTATCACTTCGCCGTCAATATCGTACCCCTGAATATTGACCTCCACATCATAGTCCGCCATATCCCGGGCTTCCTGCACGCATTCATACCAAACCTTTTTATCAATCAGGTTTGTCCATTGCTCCGCTATAAATTCCCGATTCATCCCCGGCGCGATGCGGGCGGCAATCATAGCGGCTTCAATGGGGAATGTCCCGCTTCCGCAAAAAGGATCCACTAAAATGCGGTCCGATTTCCATGGAGTCAGAAGCAGCAATGCGGCCGCTAAAGTTTCCGTCAGCGGCGCTTTCCCCGTCATGGTACGGTACCCTCTTTTGTGCAGGGAATCGCCCGACGTGTCTAACATGACAATCACTTCATCCTTTAATAAAAAAATACGCACCGGATACGACGCCCCATCCTCCGGAAACCATTCCGTATGGTATTTCTGTTTCAGCCGCTCTACCATTGCCTTTTTTGCAATCGACTGAATATCCGAGGGGCTAAACAATTTACTGTTGATGGAGGACGCCTTCTTTACCCAAAATTTACCGTTTTCCGGGATATACTCTTCCCAGGGCAGAGCCTTGATTCCCTGAAAAAGCTCTTCAAAGGTGGCTGCGCGAAAGCGGCCTACCTGGATTAAGACTCTCTCCGCCGTCCTTAAAAAAATATTGGCGCGGCAGATTGCCTCCGCATCCCCAAGAAACATCACTCTGCCATCCTCAACCCGTTCTATCTCATATCCGAGATCATAAATCTCACGTTTTAAAACTGCCTCTAATCCAAAATGGCAGGGTGCAACTAATTCATAGGTTCTCATTTTATCTCCTAACATTTCCAATGGAAGAACTTTTTTGCATGACTGCTCTATATCTTATATATTATCTGTTCTAATTTTCCATGTCAATCGTTAATCGCGGCGTTTGCCCTGCCACAGGAGGCAGGCGCGCTATGGACCATACAAAAGTCCGTTGCTATGGCGCAGCCCTTATCCGTCCAGAGAGGAAGTCACTCTCCAGACGACGCAAAATAAGATTTTATCGCCTGTATTCCTCCTACCACTGTATAAGCCTCAAACCCCTGATGAGATAATTTTCTTGCCGCCATCAGACTAGTGCTTCCATACTCGCAATATAAAACCAGAACTCTGTTCTTCGGAAAACGTTGGCTCCATCTTTCGATTTCCTCATAGGGGCAGCTGATGGCACCCTTGTAATGGTACTCTCTATAATCTTCCATTTCCCGCACATCTATCAGAATCGCCCTTTTTTGGAACATAATGTTTGAAATTTCTCTTGGATGAATTGTATAAAATGCCATAACCTCCTCCACAGAAAAACAGATTACAAAGAATCCTCTTTGTAATCTGTTTTTTCTCCCTAAAGATTTTGCTCTTTCTATCTTATGCTCTTTTTCTATTTCAGTGACAGACTATCTGCAATTAGAGCCAGATGAGTTCTGTCCGCTGCTGTTCTGTCCAGAAGAATTCTGTCCGTTAGAGTTCTGTCCGCTGCTGTTCTGTCCATTGCTGTTAGAAGATTTGTTAGAAGACTTGTTCTTAGAGCTGTTCTGCTCGTAGCTGTTTTCATAGCTGTTGTTCTGTGTATCCGCGTTTTTTGCCATTTTTTCCTCCATTCTGACGCCCTTTTTGGACGCCAATCATTTATTTGCTTATTGCAAAGATATTATTTGAGAAAAAACAGAAAACTATACGCCATTTTTATTTTTTTCTTTTCTTTTACTTCCCATGCTTCCTAGCACAGTAAAACAACCATTGCTACAACTTTTTCGGTTTTTGGACTTCGGCTTGTCCTTCCGCTAATTTAACCTTTTTTCGCATTGCCATCGTCCGTCACGCCATCAGCCGTCTACCTCTTCCTGGCAATTCTGCCGTTTTTTTCGAATCGCCATCAATTCCTCCAAGAGGCAGTTCGCCGCCTCCTCTTTGCTCATCAATGCAAGCGGCAGTTCGCCCTCCCGTGTAATCAAGGTTAACACATTTGTGTCGACTCCAAAACCGGCTCCCTCCTGTTTCAGATTGTTTGCGGCAATCATGTCCAGATTCTTTTTTTCTAATTTCTTCCTTGAGTTTTCCAACATATTCTCCGTTTCCATGGAAAAACCGCAAAGGATGGTATCTCCTTTGTTCTTTCCAAGTTCCGCCAGAATATCTTTTGTTTTTTCTAATTGCAGCTGTAAATGCGAATCCGTCTTTTTCACTTTCTCCTCAGCCGTCTCCGCGGGGCGGTAATCCGCCACTGCGGCAGCCTTAATAATCAGATCCTGGCCTTTTGCCCGCGCCAAAACTTCCTGATACATTTCTTCGGCAGTCACAACAGACGTCACATTCACAAACATAGGCGGGGCAATCGAAACAGGCCCGCTGATTAACGTCACGTCCGCTCCCCTCAGCATTGCCATCCGGGCAATCGCATATCCCATTTTGCCAGTGGAATGATTGGTAAGAAAACGAACCGGATCTATCATTTCTCTGGTCGGCCCTGCTGTCACAAGGACTTTTAACCCCTGCATATCTTTTTCAAAAGCCAGTTCCTTTACCACATATTCCACAAGTGTCTCCTCGGAAGGGAGTTTCCCGTCTCCGGTATCCCCGTTCGCCAGCATACCGCATACGGGTTCGATGATTTCATAGCCATGGCTTTTTAATTTCTCTATATTTTCCCGCACAATAGGATTATGATACATATTATGATTCATGGCAGGCGCGATTAAAATCTTACAGGTACACGCCATAACAGTCGTAGTCAGCATATCGTCCGCAATCCCGTTTGCGATTTTTCCAATCACATTCGCTGTTGCCGGCGCAATCAACACTAAATCCGCCTGCTTTGCCAATGCTACGTGCTCCACGGAAAATTCAAAGTTCCGATCAAACGTATCTATCAAACATTTATTTCCCGTCAATGTTTCAAATGTTGTCGGCGTAATAAAATTTGTCGCGTTCTGAGTCATTAGCACATGGACATTGCAGTGCATTTTTTTTAACATTCTTGCAACATTCGGCATTTTATATGCTGCAATTCCCCCTGTCACACCAAGTAACACTGTTTTTCCCTGTAACATTGGTTCGTTCCTCCTGCTCTCGTTTCCAAATCGATACGATGCTTTTCTTCAGGCTGCGCTTTTCCCTTCACACAGCCTTAGCTTATTCTATACTCTTTTTGTCTATTTCGCAATATTTTCCCAATATTTTCCCAACGAAAATGTAACAGTTCAGCCCACGCCATTCGCAATCCCGCAACTACGTGCTTCAAAGCTTACTATCGTAAGCGGATTGCTCATTGACGGGCGTTCTGCTCATTGACGGGCGTTCTGCTCATTGACGGGCGTTCTGCTCATTGACGGGCGTTCTGCTCATAATCAGTCTCGTATGCTCATCCATGCAAGCATGATTCGCCTACGAGACTGCTTATGGCTGAACTGTTACACGAAAATCCTTCTCCCCTAAAGTAAGGCATCCAATCCGCTTCCCCTCCACACATATTCTCCAAAAGTTTACACATGGATTTCATCCTCACCACGGTAGTCGCCGTTCACATATATGATATACACTCCGTCATTAAATAGCTTTATCAGATAATTCCTTCAATGACGCTGCATATAATGTGAAAAGATGTGGGACGGAATCAAAAAACCGGGCGAAACTCTTGATTAACAAGAACCTCGCCCGGCCTGTCCATACGTGCGCGAGAGGATTCGAACCCCCGACACCTTGGTCCGTAGCCAAGTGCTCTATCCAGCTGAGCTACGCACAC
>CANQUZ010000129.1 GCA_947627165.1 uncultured Roseburia sp. | reverse complement strand
TAGACGTAAAGTTGGTAAGACTGGTAAGAAATAATTAAAGGAGTGACGAAAAATGGTTAGTAAGAAATCAAGAACAGTAGTTCGTGAGAACAAACATAGAAGAATGCGTCATCATCTTGCGGGCACGGCGGAGAGACCACGTCTGGCTGTTTTCAGAAGTAATAATCATATGTACGCTCAGATTATTGACGATACAGTTGGAAATACACTTGTTTCTGCATCCACTCTTGATAAAGATGTAAGAGCAGAATTAGAGAAGACTAATAACGTAGATGCAGCAACGAAACTTGGCGCTATCATTGCTAAGAAAGCATTGGATAAGGGTATTACAACAGTTGTCTTTGATAGAGGCGGCTTCATATATCAGGGTAAAGTAAAGGCTTTAGCTGAGGCAGCAAGAGAGGCTGGATTAGAATTTTAGGAGCCGCAGGTGAAAAACCATGGGCTTCTGGCTTTTTGCAGGAGCGCAGGAGAGCTTGCACCGTTATTCCTGGGCAATGCAGAAAGATTCATTAATTTAGGAGGAAGAAACATGAAACGTGAAATCATTGATGCTAGTCAGTTAGAATTAAATGAAAAAGTAGTATCAATCAAGCGTGTAACAAAAGTTGTTAAGGGCGGTCGTAATTTTCGCTTCACAGCTTTAGTCGTTGTCGGAGATGGTAATGGCCATGTTGGCGCCGGATTAGGAAAAGCAGCTGAAATTCCGGAAGCGATCCGCAAAGGAAAAGAAGACGCTATGAAGAAACTTATCTCTGTAAAGTTGGATGATGTTTCTAGTATTACACATGATGTAACAGGAAAACATACAGGAGCTTCCGTGTTGTTAAAGAAATCTCCGGACGGTACCGGTATCATCGCCGGCGGCCCGGCACGTAACGTGTGCGAATTGGCAGGCATTAAGAATATCCGTACCAAGTCTTTGGGATCTAACAATAAACAGAACGTAGTTCTTGCAACAATTGATGCTTTAAGTCAGTTAAAATCTCCGGAAGAGGTAGCGAGACTTCGCGGCAAATCCGTTGAAGAGATCGTAGGTTAAGGAGGGATTTGAGATGGCGGAAAAGAAACTGAAGGTAACACTTATTAAATCCACAATCGGCGCAGTTCCAAAGAACAAAAAAACGATTGAAGCGCTGGGATTAAGCAAATTGTACAAAACAGTGGAACTGCCGGACAACGCGGCAACAGCCGGCGCGCTTCGCAAAGTAGCGCCATATGTGAAAGTAGAAGAAATCTAAAGTGAAGAGAAGGAGGTGTCAGTGATGGACTTATCCAATTTACAGGCAGCAGCAGGTTCTAAACACAGCAATAATTTCAGAAGAGGACGCGGACACGGTTCAGGAAATGGCAAGACTGCTGGTAAAGGACATAAAGGACAGAAAGCTCGTTCCGGAGCTCCAAGGCCAGGTTTTGAGGGCGGTCAGATGCCATTGTATAGAAGATTGCCGAAGAGAGGTTTTAAATGCAGAAACTCTAAGACGATTGTTGGCATCAATCTCTCCGCGCTGGAGGCTTTTGAAAATGAGTCAGTTGTTTCTGTTGAGACATTGATTGAGGCAGGCATCGTGAAAAACCCAAGAGACGGAGTAAAGATCCTGGGGAATGGCGAATTTACTAAGAAGCTTACAGTTCAGGCAAACGCCTTTAGCGCAAGCGCAAAAGAAAAAATTGAGGCTCTTGGTGGAAAAGCAGAGGTGATCTAATGTTAGAGACACTCCGTAACGCTTTTAAAATTAAAGATATTCGCAAAAAGATTATTTTTACATTTTTAATGTTGATTGTCATCAGGATTGGAAGCCAGCTTCCGATTCCTGGTGTAAGAAGTGAAGTATTTGCAAACTGGTTTGCGAGTCAGACTGCTGATGGAATGGGCTTCTTTGATGCAATTACAGGCGGATCATTCTATAATATGTCTATCTTTGCGTTAAATATCACGCCGTATATTACTTCCTCCATCATTATGCAGCTTCTTACCATTGCCATTCCGAAGCTGGAGGAAATGCAGCGTGATGGCGAGGAAGGGCGTAAAAAGATTGCGGAGATTACAAGATATCTCACAATAGCCCTTGCTTTGATTGAATCTATCGCCATGACGATTGGATTTTACAGAGGCGATATTCTGGAGAGCAAAAATGCTCTCTCTGTCATTATGGTAGTCCTCACATTGACGGCAGGTTCTGCAGTGTTAATGTGGATTGGCGAGCGGATTACAGAAAAAGGCGTTGGAAACGGTATTTCGATTGTGCTTACCATCAATATCATTTCCCGTATGCCGAATGACCTTGCTACCTTATATGAGCAGTTTATTGTTGGCAAATCTGTTCCCAAAGGAATCCTTGCAGGCGTAATTATCCTTGCGATTATTATTGCGATGGTTGTGTTTGTCGTATTCCTGCAGGGCGGAGTGCGGAAAATCCCGGTGCAATACTCAAAGAAGATTCAGGGAAGGAAACAGGTTGGCGGCCAGTCCACCCATATTCCTTTGAAAGTCAACACAAGCGGTGTGGTTCCGGTCATTTTTGCGCAGTCACTGTTCCAGACTCCGGTCGTAATCGCAAACTTATTGGGAAAAGGCAACGGAACAGGCATTGGAAGCAAAATATTAAGGGGAATGTCCCAGTCAAATTGGTGCAATCCGAATGAGCCGATTTATTCGATTGGCCTGGTGATTTACATCGTATTGATTATAGCGTTTGCCTATTTCTACACTTCCATTACGTTCAATCCGTTAGAGATTGCCAATAATATGAAAAAAGCAGGTGGATTTATTCCCGGCATCCGGCCTGGGAAACCAACCAGCGACTATTTGAATACGATATTAAATTATATTGTTTTTATAGGAGCGGCTGCACTTGCATTTATTGCGTTTGTTCCAATCTTCTTTGATGGAGTGTTCGGGGCGAACGTATCTTTCGGTGGAACATCCATTATCATTGTTGTGGGTGTTGTAATTGAAACATTAAAACAGATTGAGTCACAAATGCGGGTACGTTATTATAAAGGATTCTTAAATGATTAATCTAACGTCATAGATGCAGAAACGGCTGATTTGTAAAGGGAACGCTGGGCTTTTATAGTTCAGCGTTACTTGCCTATTTACTGCTTCTTATTTGATATTTGTTTTATGAAGGCTGATAAAAAGAAAGATCGTGCGATGGAAAGAAACATCCTGCGGCTATAAAAATAAGAAAGGTAGGGTCATTATGAAAATTATCATGTTAGGGGCTCCGGGAGCCGGAAAAGGAACACAGGCAAAGCAGATTGCGGATAAATATCAGATACCGCACATTTCAACGGGAGATATATTCCGGGCAAATATTAAAAACGGAACAGAATTAGGCCAAAAGGCAAAGCAGTATATGGATCAGGGATTGTTAGTTCCGGATGAATTGACTTGTGACCTTGTGATGGATAGAATACAGCAGGACGACTGCGTAAACGGTTTTGTCTTAGATGGTTTCCCGAGAACGATCCCACAGGCAGAGGCGCTTACCGCAGCTCTTGATAAAATAAATCAGAAAATGGATTATGCGATTGATGTGGACGTACCGGATGAGAACATTGTAAACCGCATGAGCGGCAGGCGCGCTTGCTTAAATTGCGGCGCCACCTACCATATTGTTTCCATCCCCACGAAGGTGGAAGGAATTTGCGACAAATGCGGCGAACCGGTTGTCTTAAGGGATGACGACAAGCCGGAGACGGTTCAGAAACGTTTGACCGTATACCACGAGCAGACTCAGCCGCTGATTGAGTACTATCAAAAGGCAGGCATCTTAAAATCAGTAGACGGAACCCAATCCATGGAAAAAGTATTTTCCGACATTGTGGAGATACTTGGGGCATAAGACAGTTACCATGCGGCAGAACCGCCGTGGAAACGGAGGAAAGAAAGACGAAATGTCTGTTACAATTAAATCAGAGCGTGAAATTGAATTAATGAGACAGGCGGGGAAAATTCTTGCGAAGGTTCACGAGGAATTGGAAAAAGAAGTAAAACCGGGGATATCCACATTTCACCTGGACCGGTTGGGAGAAGAGTTGATACGCAGTTTTGGCTGTGAACCTTCCTTTAAAAATTATCAGGGATATCCGGCTTCCATTTGCATTTCCGTAAATGAAGAGGTGGTTCACGGCATCCCTTCCAAAGAAAGGATTTTGAGAGAAGGCGATATCGTAAGCCTGGATGCCGGAGTCCTATACAAAGGCTACCATTCAGACGCCGCAAGGACTCACGGCGTAGGAAGCATTTCCGAGGAAGCGAGGCTTTTGATAGAAAGAACCAGGCAGAGTTTTTTTGAAGGAATGAAATATGCGGTGGCGGGAAAACACCTCCATGAAATTTCCAGGGCTATCGGAGACTATGCACAGAGTTTTGGATACGGCGTTGTGACAGACTTGTGCGGGCATGGGATTGGATCCCACCTTCACGAGGAACCGGAGATACCGAATACCAGGCAGTTCCGCAGAGGAATCAAATTAAGGCAGGGGATGACCCTTGCGGTAGAACCGATGATTAACGCCGGGACCGGCGAAGTGCTGTGGATGGATGACGACTGGACCGTTGTGACAGAGGATATGTCTTTGTCCGCGCATTATGAAAATACGATTGTGATTACAGAGGGAAGGCCGGAGATTTTAACCCTCACAGAGCGGGAGCTTACCGAGGGGATTTGGCAGTAAGGCATTCCGGCAATGAATCACAGGTGCGTGCAGCAAAAGGGAGGCTGGATATGGAATTTGCAAAATCTCTGTCAGGACATGACAAAGATCAAATCTATTTGATAAAAGAAAAAGACGATAAATTTGTATATTTGGTGAATGGAACAACAAAATCCCTGAAAGCGCCGAAGAAAAAAAGCCTGAAACACATTCAGATTATTAAAAATATTCCGATAGAAATAACGGAGATTTTGTCCGGTACTGTGACAGATCTTGAGGTGAAAAGGGCGGTCAGGCTGTATGAACGCAGCATAAAATGATGCCATTTTGGGGCGATGCCTCAAATTCCCGCAAGAGATGTTTGGTTCTAAAATGAAAAACAGGAGGATTATGTAATGTCAAAAGCAGACGTAATTGAAGTGGAAGGGACCGTTGTAGAGAAGCTGCCAAACGCCTTTTTTAAGGTAGAGCTTGAAAACGGCCACCAGATTTTAGCCACTATCAGCGGAAAACTTCGTATGAACTTCATCCGTATTCTGCCTGGTGATAAAGTAACGATTGAAATGTCACCCTATGATTTGACAAAGGGCAGAATTATTTGGAGAGACAAATAAAAATATGTTGACTTCTAAAAAGTGTCCGTGTTATAATTTTAAGCGGACACTTTTGGATAGTGCCATTTTTGCAGGCAAGAGGGGCAAAAATGAGCCTTGATAAGAAAGGAGGATTTGCTGTGAAGGTAAGATCATCAGTTAAACCTATTTGCGAAAAATGCAAAGTCATTAAAAGAAAAGGAAGCATCAGAATTATCTGTGAGAATCCGAAGCACAAACAGAGACAGGGCTAATTAGTTCTTGTCTTATTTGTGTATGTATTATGTGCGGCTGTAGCGAAACGCCCGGTAGGGTTGTTTATGCTATTATCATAATAAACAGCAGGAACGCTGCTTCTTCATATTTGCATACCGAGGATATGGAGAAGGAAATCCAAATTCAAAAAAGATAGGAAGGACACACATTTCAGGCCGGAGACAACGGAGCTGTCCGGAGTATTTTTTTGTGTGCGTCCAAAATGGGCGCGAAAGCCATGATGTCAAGTGGCTTGCGGAATGATAAGAAATCAAAAACTATAAGGTGCGCAAAGGCATCAGATGAATTAATGGAGGTTAAAAAGCACATGGCTCGTATTGCAGGTGTAGATTTACCAAGAGAAAAACGTGTAGAAATCGGTTTAACTTACATCTATGGAATTGGAAGAGTAAGCTCTAACCGTATCCTTGCAGAAGCAAAGGTAGATCCTAATACTCGTGTTAGGGATTTGACAGACGACGAAGTAAAGAGAATCAGCGCGGTCATTGATGAGACCCAGACCGTAGAGGGTGATCTGAGAAGAGAGATCGCCATGAATATCAAGAGACTTCAGGAGATTGGCTGCTATCGCGGTATCCGCCATAGAAAAGGGCTTCCGGTTCGCGGGCAGAAAACCAAAACCAACGCCAGAACCCGTAAGGGACCAAAGCGTACTGTTGCAAATAAGAAGAAATAAGTTCTTTGCAAAGGCAATGATTGGCTTGTCAGAGTACGTCCCAAGGAACGGCCGTAAGTTGGAAAACAGTTTCGTTGCATAGTAAACAGATTATTTTAGAGAAAGTAGGTTAGTTTAGATATGGCTAAAGTTACAAAAAAAGTGACAAAAAAGCGTGTAAAGAAAAA
>CANQUZ010000128.1 GCA_947627165.1 uncultured Roseburia sp. | reverse complement strand
CATGGAGCTCGGTATGTAATGCCCGCGCAGTCATCCACGCATAGGAATACCAGCTATTGGAATATTCGCCGTCATGCTCCGGATCTTCCTTTCCCACAAAATCCACCGCCTCAGAGACTTCCCCGCAGGAAACACTGTCCCCAAAGACCTCAATCCGGCGCTTTGGCTTGTTCGGAGGCGGCAAAACCACTGCCCCCTCCGAGACCTCAAATCCATAAAATGTAACGATATGGCAGGCATCCATGCGTTTAAAAAGCAGCAATTCGTGTTCTGTGTCCTCCAGATTTTCTCCAATCGGATAGCACTGTCTCGCCTCACCGGATGAAAGCCGTATTTTCCCCTGCACTCCGTCTAAAAAATATCCCATCTCATTTGTCCAGTAAACGCGGCGATTCGCCAGTTCCACCAAAATGCGCGTCCCCCGAAACCTCAGCCGCACACTGCTCGCCGCATAAATGAATACCGGTGCCTCCGGAACCTCAAAATCAATCCTTCCGCTATATTGCAGCCTTCCATCCTCTGGTGATATATACATAAAATCTCCCTCTATATCTGTGCCTGTCGTTTTTCAAGCTCTATGTCCGTGTCTACCGCTTTCCAATCTCGGTATCGTCCTGCCTCACAACACTGTTATCCTTGATATAATCGATGATGCTGTCAAGCTCGGTAAACGCAAGCCCCACATAGCTGTCCGCCGCACCGTAATAAACAGCAATTTTTCCGCTCTCTGCATCGTGTATCGTCGCACAGGGGAAACAAACATTCGGCACAAAGCCCCGTTCCTCATACCATTCCTCCGGTGTCAGCAGGAAATTCTCACAGCGGTACTTCACAACAGACGGATTATCAAGATCCAAAATTGCTCCTCCGATCGAATAGACATATCCATTACAAGTACCGCTCACACCGTGATAAAACAAAAGCCATCCTTCTGAAGTCTCAATCGGAGCGGCTCCACCGCCGATTTTTAAGGATTCCCACCATTCGCTGCCCTTTCCCATTACATGACGGTGTTTTCCCCAATAAACCATATCCGGGCTCTCACTGACAAAAATATCTCCAAACGGCGTGTGCCCGCTGTCGGACGGACGGGAGAGCAATACAAAATTGCCGTTAATCTTGCGTGGAAACAGCACTGCGTTCCTATTGAATGGGAGGAACGGATTTTCAATCCTTGTAAATGTTTTAAAATCCGTCGTCCTTGCCATGCCGATCGCGGCTCCGTAAAAATCCTGGCACCAGATGATATAATAAGTATCCTCCACCTTCACCAGACGCGGGTCATACGCATAGACCGGCATAAATGGATTGCCGTCCTCATCCACAAACGCAATCTTATTTTCCTCAAAATTCCAGTGGATCGCATCCTCACTTCTGCCCAGATAGATATAGGGGATTCCGTTCGTCTGCTCTCCGCGGAACACACCGATAAACGCCCCCTCATACGGAATGACCGCACTGTTAAAGATGCGCGCAACTCCTTTCAGCGGATTGCGTCCGATAATCGGATTTTTGTTGTAGCGCCAGATCGGCGCTCCGTTTAACTTCTCCGGTTTCTCCTGCCACGGCACGTTTTGCACCTTAGGGCCAATGATTTTATATTTTCCCATCTCTACTCCCTTCCGCCGTCTGCTGCGGCATTCTGCTCATTCTGTAAAAATTCCAGATTTTTTCTGATCAGATCACAGCGCTGCGCCACACATTCTGCCGACCGCCCCGGATCCTGTGGCGTGTGAAACACATAGTCCAACAGCCGATCCAATGTCGTCGTCGCCACATGAACCCTTGTATCGGAGGAGGCATAGTAAATAAAAACTTCCCCCGCCTCATTGACAATGGCACCGTTTGTAAACACCACATTACTGACATCCCCGACGCGCTCCGCCCCGCGCGGACCAATCAGAAGACCGGACGGCTCCGCGATCACTTTTGACGGATCCTTTAAATCTGTCGCAAACGCATAGATGACATAGCGCAGCCCTGCCGCTGTATTCCTCACACCGTGCGCGATGTGGAGCCAGCCTTTTTCTGTCTTGATAGGCGTCGCTCCCGCGCCGTTTTTTGTTTCCGTGATCGTGTGATACTTGCGGAGGCTCGTCATTTTCTCCTCCTCCACAACTGGATGTGTAATATCCTCACAAAGCCCAAAGCCGATCCCGCTGCCGCTGCCCGTCTCGATAAATCCTTCCATCGGCCTGGTATAAAACGCATATTTTCCATCCACAAACTCCGGATGCAGCACGACATTGCGCTGCTGCGGAGAATACCGTGTCACCAGATTCGGCAAACGCTCCCACTTCTTCAAATCCTTTGTGCGGACAATTCCCGCTGCCGCCACCGCCGCTGACAGATCATCGACGGATATGTCCTTCGACTCAGAGCAGAATACGCCGTAGATATAGCCGTCCTCATGCTTTGTCAGCCGCATATCATAGACATTTGTCTCTTCCGGGCAGATGTCCGGAAGTTCGACCGGATAATCCCAGAAACGGAACCCGTCGATGCCGTTGTCGCTTTCCGCCACCCCGAAGAATGACTTTCTGTCGTTTCCTTCGATTCGTGCCACAAGATAATATTTCCCGTTCAGCAGAATCGCTCCCGTATTCATCACCGCATTGACGCCAAGCCGTTCCATAAAATATGGGTTTGTCTCTGGATTCAGATCATAGCGCCAGGTCAGCGGAATATGTTCGCGCGTCAGCACAGGATACTCATAACGTTCAAATACGCCATTATAAAAATCAGCCTTCACATTTTTTCGCGTAAGAAGCCGCTCCTGTCGTTCTTTTTCTATCCAATATCGTTCATTTTGCATCAATTCTCTTTAACACCTCCATGCACATTCTTCCATTGTGATACGGACATTTCCACGGTTCCACGATCGGCCTTCCCAAAATCGGCGTGCCATCTGCCCGCACCTCCCAGTACCACTCCGATCCCGGTCTTTGATCCACCACATACTCTCGAATAAACTGCCACTCTGCTACCGCCGCATCGCAGTACTCCGTGCGCGCCGGTTCATGCTGCCAGCCGTTTAAAAAACCGACTACCGCCTCCGCCTGTACCCACCAGACGCGGTGCTCATTGACCACACCGCACTCACACTCGTTTGCGAGCGATGCGCCGTCAAATGCAGTCTGATAAATCTGCGCGGTCAGTTCCCGCGTAATGGGGGATATTTTCTTTCTGATGTCCCGATCCATCAGCACTTCCAATGTCTTATCCATCAGCCATGCCGTCTCAATGTCATGCCCGTAGGAATGCAGATCGATCAGGGAACGGTACTGCGCGTCAAAGAATACCTCCTGACGATGAAGTCGGGGATTATAAATTTTTCTGGCAAAAACCTCTGTGATCCAGATAATCCTCTGTCTCACCCGCCCACGCAATACCGCTAAGCTTTCCCCGCAGGCCGCAGACAGTGCCCTCTCCACTTGAATCTCTTCCTCTGCACCTTCTGTAACGCGGAACAGCTCCGTATATGCTTCCAGCACATGAAGCATCGTATTCATCGTCCGTTCCGCCAGCACCCCATTCTCGGAGAGCTTTTCGTTCGATTGCGGCAGAAACTCCCTCGTAAACGCTTCCAGATAACCGTCCTCGTCTATGCACCGCTCCTCGATCAGTGTAAACAGTTCAAACGCAAGTGCAAGTGCCTCGGCGTCATGTGAAGCTTCATAGTAAGAGGAAAGCGCATAGACTGCAAATGCCTGATTATACGTATGCTTCGTCTGATCCGCTGATGTCCCGTCCGCACGCAGCGACCAGTAAACACCCCCGTATTTCTCATCCAGACAATGTTCCTTCAGAAACCGGTATCCATGCTTCGCCTCATGCAGCAGCTCCTCTGCCTCATATCCTGCCGCACGACAGTCCTCCTCAGTGAACAGTCCCTGCCGGTACAATGTGTAGGCATTTGCAAAAAACCAGGTAATCCTGCTGTTTAAGATGCAGCCCTTCTCCGCTTCTGGAATGAGCGAAAGCTCATAAGTGAGTCCGCCGTAATAGCCGCCGTACCTGTCATCCCTCATTCCGATCCAGAAAGGGATAATATGAGTGAGAAGCTCCGTTTTCACTTCTTTTTTCATCCGTTCCAGTTCTTTTTGTCCCATAACCTCTCCCATCTATCCTTTGACAGCTCCTGCCGCAATCCCACTGTAAATCTGTTTCTGGCAGAGGATAAATACGATCAGTGCCGGCAGAAGCGAAATGAGCACTCCCGCACAGATCAGATTGTATTTACTCCCCATCGGCCCCACGAACATATAAAGACTACGCGCCACGGTAAACAGCTTTTTGTCCATCAGGTAAAGCTGCGCCGCATAGTATTCGTTGTACACCCCGACGCCTTTTAAGATACAGGAGGTCACGATCGCCGGTTTTAACAGCGGCAGCATAATCTTCCAGTAAATCGTCCAGTAAGATGCACCGTCAATGATCGCCGATTCATCTAGTGAGTTCGGAATATTTTCCATATACTGAATAAAAATATAGATTGAGATAACATCTGTCCCGCACATCATAATGATATAGCCATACAGTGAATTGACCAGCCCTAGCGTCGTCATAATCTTATAGACTGTAACCTGCATCGCCACCCCTGGGAGCAGCGAGGCAAACAGGAACAGATTGCGGATCAGTCCGTTGCCCGGAAACTGGAAGCGGTTCAGAATGAAGGCAAGCTGCGTTCCAATCAAGATGGAAACCAAAAGCACACAAGCCACCACGATAAAGGAATTGAGAAACGCCCGTCCCATGTTTGCCGTCTGAAACGCTTTCACAAAGTTATCAAAATTCAACCAGTTCTCCGGTAGCGTCATGACATTGGTAGTCTGGTACTCTTCCTCTGTCTTAAACGCCGTGATCACACAGGAGACAATTGGAAGCACCGCGCACAACCCGAAAAAAATCAGGGAAGCGTACTCCACGATTATCCAAACAACCGCGCCTGCTGTATAATGTTTTCTTCTCTTATGAACCGTTGCGTCCATCTATGCCACCCCCTTTTTGGATCTCGCTGCTTTCTTTTCAGACTTTTGCCGCGCCCGCTTTGCCGCATAGGATTCCTCCTCGCTCTCCGCATCTCGGAACAGATACTTAAAGAACAGTTTCTGCAAAATCGTACACGCAAAGATGATAAGCAGCAACACCACCGCCATCGCACTCGCAAGCCCAATCTTCTGGCTCACATGTGCAATCTCATGCATAATGACAAAGTATGTTCCCGTCCCGTTCGCTCCATCTGTAATCACGAAAGGCTGTTCAAAGGCACTCAAAGAACCGGTAATCGAAAGAATCACATTCAGCGTGACAATCGTCTTGATCCCCGGTAGGATAATATGTTTAAACTGCTGCCATTTATTCGCGCCGTCCAACTGTGCCGCCTCATACAGCTCTGCATCCACGGACATGATCGCGCCTATAAAAAGCACCATGTTCTGACCGAAATAACGCCATACCGAGGTTGCCACCAAAGACCAGTTATTGATCGACTGATCTCTCAGCCAATACGGGAGATTGTCCAATTCAAATCCCAGCCATTGAAGCACCGTATCAAACACAAATCCTCTCGTGTAAAAAAATTTAAAGATAAAACCGATCGCGATTCCGCTAATCAGATACGGGAAAAACATCAGCCCCTTAAAGAAATTTTCTCCCCGTACCTTAAAGCTTAAGATCGTCGCCAAGTAAAGCGCCAGAGCGAGCTGGATCAGCGCACCCACTACATAATAAAGGCTCAGCTTTAACGCATTAAAACAATCGTCCCTTGTAAACACATCAATATAGTTTTTCAGCCCGACAAACTTCCATTTTTCCCGGGGTGTCGCATATTTCATGTCATAAAAGCTAAACCGGACCATCTCCCCAAAGGGGAGGTAGGTGAATACAAACAGCAACAGCAGCGGTATTGCCATAAACAAGATGCAGATGATCGCCTGCTGCCCTTTTCTGCTCTTTGCCCACCTTACAACTTTACTTCCAGCTTCCATACTGTTCCCTCCCTCTGTAATGCTGTATCTGCCTCGATCCGTCCGCCTGTCCCAAAATGTGCTTCTTTCAGGGCGGCGGACAGCTCACGCCTGGGCGCGCCTTCTGCTTTGATCGGGCAGTCTATGGACGCTACTCTGTGACCTCAACGCCTAAAGCACTCTGTGCATTGCTCCACGCTTCGTTCCAGTCCGCCATAATCTCATCAAAGGACTTATCCCCGTTGTACGCATGCTCAATGATTTCCTGGACTTTGTAGTCTCCTCCGCTATTAAAGTTCAGCGCGGACTCTGCGTTCATCTCGTTGAACAGATCCGGCTCTCCTTCTACCGCAGGCTCATCCTGGACAAAAGTGACACCCTCAAAGGATAGCTTCGTTTCCGTGCTGTCCGCA
>CANQUZ010000127.1 GCA_947627165.1 uncultured Roseburia sp. | reverse complement strand
TATGCTTTTGGGCGGATGTGCCTTCGAGGAGAGCGCGGGAGAAATTCCGGGAGAAAACAGCGCTGATTCGTCTGCCGGGAAAGAAGAGCGTTCTGGGGATGGACGGACGGAGACAGAAAGCCGCATGGAAGTCCATTTTCTGGATGTGGGGCAGGGGGATTCGATTTATATTACCTGTGACGGACATCATATGCTGGTGGATGCAGGAAACAATGACAAGGGCTCTGCCGTCTGGGGATATTTGCAGCAGCAGGGAGTGGAAACCTTGGATTACGTCATTGGAACCCACCCGGACGCCGACCATATCGGAGGCTTAGACGTCGTCCTCTATAAATTTGACTGCGGAACGATTTTTATGCCGGATGTGGAAAACGATACGAGGACGTATGAAGATGTGCTGCAGGTGCTCAAAGACAAGGGGGAGAAGGCGACGCTGCCGGAGGTGGGAGACACCTATTCTCTGGGGGAGGCGTCCTTTACGATTATCGCTCCCAACGGGGATTATGGCGCTGACTTAAATAACGCTTCCGTGGGAATCCTGTTAGAGCATGGGGAAAACAGCTTTCTGATGACAGGCGACGCAGAGGAAGAGGCGGAGGAGGACATCTTAAAGAATGGGCTGGATATCTCCGCTGATGTCTATAAGGCGGGACACCATGGCAGCAATACTGCTTCTACGGAAGCTTTTCTGGAGGCGGTAAATCCTGCTTATGCGGTCATCAGCTGCGGGGAGGGCAATTCTTACGGTCATCCCCATGCGGAAGTCTTAAACCGCTTCCGGAGTATGGGAGTGGAAGTGTTCCGCACCGATGAGCAGGGAACCATTGTGGCAGTTTCTGACGGAAAAGACATCTCCTGGAACTGTACGCCTGACGACGGCTGGCAGGCGGGAGAACCTACAGGAAGCGCAGTTTTGCAGGATGAAGTGGTATATATCACCGAAACCGGAGAAAAATATCATAAGGCGGGCTGCTCTTCTTTAAAGAACAGCAGCATGGAACTTACCTTATCAGAGGCAAAAGAGCGGGGATACGCTCCCTGCGGCAAGTGTTGGCCAAAACATTAAGGATTTGTGTCGGAAGAAATGGAGATAACTATGAGAGTAGGAATGGGATATGATGTGCATCGGTTAGTGGAAGGCAGGGACCTGATTCTGGGAGGTGTAAAAATCCCCCACACGATGGGGTTACTGGGGCATTCCGATGCGGATGTGCTGCTTCATGCGATTATGGACGCTTTGCTGGGGGCGGCGTCCTTAGGCGATATCGGAAAGCATTTTCCGGATACGGACCCGCAGTATCGGGGGATTTCCAGCATGGAATTATTAAAGTATGTGGCAAACCTAATCGGGGAAAAAGGATATGTTGTAGAAAATATTGATGCGACGATTATTGCGCAGAAACCGAAAATGCGGCCGTATATTGAGGAAATGGAGCGTAATATTGCATCCGTCTTAAATATCAGTAAAGACCAGGTGAATGTGAAAGCCACCACAGAAGAAGGCTTAGGGTTTACCGGGACGGAAGAAGGGATTTCCTCCCAGGCAATTTGCGCGCTGACCACGATCTATGAGAACAGCATCGCCGTGGCGGATTCTGCCGTAAGGCCCTGCGGATCCTGCAGCGGATGCAGCAGGCAGTAACGCGGCCCTCTGGTGAAAATTTCGAGGAAAAGCGTTGACAAATCGGCAGAAAGTGCATAAACTATATTATGGATTTTATCAGACAGAAAAAGGCGTAGAATGGAAAGAGTAGGAAATCAGGCGTCCGAAAGAGAGAAACTGCCGTTGGCTGGAAGCAGTTTTCGGAAAGAGATTTTTGAAGTGCCTCCAGGAGCCGATCGGGTGAAAGCAGTAATCCGGTACGTTTTACACACGTTACGTGTATCAAGTGAAAATCGTTGGATTTTTAATAGAGTGGGACCGCGGATAATTTCGTCTCTAAGGAGATGGGGTTATCCGTTTTTGCATAGAAAGGGGAATTATCAATGGGGATTCTGGGGCGTATCAAAGAAGAATTTCAGGTAATCAAAGCGCGTGACCCGTCCATCAAGTCTCCCTGGGAGGTTTTGCTTTATCCGAGTTTCCGCGTCATGATAAGCTACAGGCGTGCGCATAAACAGTATTTAAAGGGCCATTACTTTAGGGCGCGCCTCATTTCCCAGCGGGCGGCGCGGAAGACGGGGATAGAGATCCATCCGGGAGCCGTCATAGGAAAGGGGTTTTTTATCGACCATGGAAGCGGCGTGATCATCGGGGAAACGGCGGTTGTGGGAGATAATGTGACGCTGTACCAGGGGGTGACGTTAGGTGGGACTGGAAAAGAGACGGGAAAACGCCATCCGACCATTGGCGACAATGTGATGATCAGCGCGGGGGCTAAGATTATCGGTTCCTTTACCATAGGGGAAAATTCCAAAATCGGGGCCGGGAGCGTGGTGATAGAGGAAGTTCCCCCCAACTGTACGGTGGTGGGAGTGCCGGGCAGGATTGTCAAGAGGGATAACATCAAAGTTCCCTGGAGCGACATGGATCAGTGCCATCTGCCGGACCCGGTGCAGGAGGATATCGACCTTTTGCAGAGAGAGAATACGGAGCTGATTAACCGCGTGCTGGATTTAGAGAAAACCGTGCGTCATTTAATCAATGAAAATAAAGAGAGAGCAACGATAGAAATGGAGAAAACAAATGGAAAATAAGTTTCGGTTTTATAACACGCTGACTAGAACGGTGGAAACGGTCGTACCGCATGAGGATGGAAAAATTGCCATGTATACCTGTGGGCCTACCGTATATCATTTTGCCCATATCGGCAATCTGCGGAGCTACATTATGGAGGATGTATTGGAAAAATCCCTCCGCTTTGCAGGCTATGAGGTAAAGCGCGTGATGAATATCACGGACGTAGGGCATTTATCCTCCGACGCCGACACCGGAGAGGATAAAATGCTAAAGGGTGCAAAAAGAGAGCATAAAACAGTGATGGAAATTGCAAAGTTTTACACGGACGCCTTTTTTGAGGACTGCAAAAAGTTAAATATCAAGACGCCGGATGTGGTGGAGCCTGCCACAAACTGCATTCCGGAATTTATCCATATGATAGAGGTGCTTTTGGAAAAAGGATATGCCTATACGGCGGGCGGAAACGTTTATTTTGACACTTCTAAATTAAAAGACTATTATGTCTTTTCTTCCCAGAGTGAAAAAGAACTGTTAGTGGGCGTCAGAGAGGATGTGGAGGAGGACGTCAATAAGAAAAATAAAAACGACTTTGTCCTCTGGTTCACCAAGTCCAAATTTGAGGACCAGGCGTTAAAGTGGGAGAGCCCCTGGGGCGTCGGCTATCCGGGATGGCATATTGAGTGTTCCTGCATCGGCATCAAGCATCTGGGAGAATACATGGATATCCACTGCGGCGGCGTGGACAATATTTTCCCCCACCATACCAATGAGATTGCCCAGTCAGAGAGCTATCTGGGACATGAGTGGTGCAAATACTGGTTCCATGTGCAGCACCTGAACGATAAAGCCGGCAAGATGAGCAAGTCGAAAGGGGACTTTTTGACCGTGTCCCTCTTACAGGAAAAGGGATATGACCCGGTGGTGTACCGGATGTTCTGCTTACAGTCCCATTACCGGAAGCCATTGGAATTTTCCTACGAAGCGTTGGATAATATGAGCGCCGCCTACAAAAAGCTGGTAAGAAAAATTGCCGATTTAGGGGACGAGGGAACGGTGGATCAGGAGCAGTATGACCTTTACAGGGAAAAGTTCCAGGAGGCGCTTTGCAGCGATTTGAATACGTCCATGGCGATTACCATTGTGTATGATTTGTTAAAAGCGGATATGAACGATAAAACGAAACGGGAACTGATTCGGGAATTTGATCAGGTACTTTCCTTAAACCTTGCCGCGGCGGAGACGGATGGGGGAAAAGACGGCGTGGATGAAGAGTTAGAGCGTTTTGTGCTGGCAAAAATTGAGGAGCGGAAAGCGGCCAAAAAAGAAAAGGATTTTGCAAAAGCGGACGCCATCCGGGAGGAGCTGTTGGAAAAAGGCATTGTTTTAAAGGATACCAGAGAGGGAGTGGTATGGCACAAGGCTTAAAAGATACGCGGACAGGAGGCGGACATTAGATGGCGGAAGGGATTGCAAGTTACCTGAAAGAGCAGTTTCAGATACCGGATGTGGACATTAGGACTTATTCGCCGCTGGCCCTTGCCTACATTGGCGACGGTATTTATGATTTGGTGGTGCGGTCTGTCATAGTGGCGGAGGGGAACACCCGGGCTGTGGAGCTGCATAAGCGGACAAGCCAGATAGTAAAAGCGCAGACACAGGCGGAAATGATAGACGTCCTGCTCCCGCTCTTAACGGAAGAGGAAGCGGGGGTTTACCGCAGGGGAAGGAATGCAAAATCCTATACCATGGCAAAAAACGCCACGATGGCGGATTACCGCAAAGCCACTGGATTTGAAGCTTTGATGGGGTATCTGTATTTGCAGGATGAATTTGAGCGTCTGGTAGAGTTGGTAAAGGCCGGCATGGAAGGGCTTCATTTGAAAGGATAAAGGAGCGTATATGGGATACGAAGAATTAAAAATAGAGGGGCGGAACGCAGTCTTAGAGGCATTCCGTTCCGGAAAAACCATTGACAGGCTGTATGTGTTAGACGGCTGCCAGGACGGCCCGGTGCGGACCATCCTGCGGGAGGCAAAGAAACACGACACCCTAATCCAGTTTGTGGAAAAGCAGCGGTTAGATCAGCTTTCCGAGACGAAAAAACATCAGGGCGTCATTGCGTTGGCGGCGGCATACGAGTATGCCGAGGTGGAGGACCTCTTAAAGATTGCGGAGCAAAAGGGCGAACCGCCGTTTCTGTTTCTGCTTGACAATGTGGAAGACCCCCATAATCTGGGAGCCATTATCCGTACTGCAAACTTGGCAGGGGCGCATGGCGTCATTATTCCAAAACGCAGAGCTGTGGGGCTGACTGCCACAGTGGCGAAAACATCTGCGGGGGCAATTAACTACACGCCTGTGGCGAAAGTGGCCAATCTGACGGCGGTCATCCGGGAATTGAAAGAAAGGGGCATCTGGTTTGTCTGCGCCGATATGGGCGGAACCCAGATGTATCAGCTGAATTTAAAAGGCCCGATTGGTCTTGTCATTGGAAACGAAGGAGAGGGAGTCAGCCGATTGGTGAAAGAGAATTGTGATTATATTGCATCCATACCGATGAGGGGGGAGATTGATTCCTTAAACGCTTCCGTGGCAGCAGGGGTGTTGGCCTATGAGATCGTAAGGCAGAGGATGTTTTAAGGCTGCCGCTGCGCATACTGCCTGCGGAGGGACGGGAAAAAACGGTGGGATGCCGGTTTTATGGAGGAGAATGTGGAGGATTATCGGGATTTATCGGATGAGCAGCTGATACGCCGACTGCGTGCGGGCGATGGGAAGCTGATGGATTATATTTTAGATAAGTATAAGCCCTTGGTTCGGAAAAAAGCCAACGAGTTTTTTTTGATTGGCGGTGAAACGGATGACTTGATACAGGAGGGGATGATAGGGCTGTTTAAGGCAATCCGCGATTACGATGAAAAGAAAGAGGCGACCTTTTTTTTCTTCGCGGAGCTCTGCATTACCCGGCAGCTGTACAAGGCGGTGGAGGCTTCCGGACGGAAAAAACACGCGCCGTTGAATACGTATATCTCGCTCTATTCGGAGAATGGGGAGGAGGGCCCCGCTTTAGCGGAGACTCTCTCAAACGGCGGCATGGACGATCCGGAAAAGATTGTAATCGACAGGGAAAGCTTCCATTTGTTTCTGGACAGGTTAAAAGGATGCTTAAGTAAAATGGAGAGGGAAGTGTTGGAAGAATACCTGAAGGGGCTGAATTATCAGCAGATTGCAGCGAAAATGGGGAAATCCCCCAAGGCAATCGACAACGCCCTGCAGCGCATCAAAGCGAAGATCCGCGAAAGGGGAACGGCGGTTTGATGAAGCGTCAAAAAATGGAAAAAATAGGTAATTTGTAACAAAAAAATGAAAAATATATCAAAAGTACTATACAAAACCAATAAAAAAATGAAAAAAATTCTTGATACTTTGTGAACACTTTTTTTAGTTCTTGTGTTACTATATAACCGTAAAAACCCCCCAATACATTATATAATTTTTGCTATACCCCATAGTAAAAATACCTTCTCCTAAAAACACAGCCTGAAAGGGCTGTGTTTTTTTGTCAAAAAACCGTATCCCTGATACTTTGAATAAAACGGATGAGAAATTCCGTTCATTCAAAGGAGGAAGAGATATGAAGAGTAAGCGCAAAATATAACGACGTAGTGACTCCGTATCCATCCATCCTCATAATGATAATAGGAAATGCAAGCGTTTT